>CALJWY010000228.1 GCA_937974465.1 uncultured Lysobacterales bacterium
AATGGTGGATGAATATAATGCGACAGGGGCTGGCGTCATTGGTGTCGAGGAAATTCCGGCCTCGTTGACGGATCGTTATGGCATCGTTTCTGTCGCCACCGATGACACGGGACGCAAACGGATAAGGGAAATCGTGGAAAAGCCTGCGCCCGACGTTGCACCCTCCAACCTTGGCGTGGTCGGTCGCTATATTCTTCCCGGGGAAATATTCACCCTGCTCGAAGCTGTTCGTGCCGGTGTTGGCGGGGAAATCCAGCTTACCGATGCCATCGCCGCGCAATTGGCGTCGCAGCCCTTATTGGCGCATTCTTTTGCCGGGGTGCGTTATGACTGCGGAAGCCGTTATGGCTTTATCAAGGCCACTGTTGACTATGCCCTTGAGCATGAAGAATTGCGCGAAGATTTACTGGCCTACTTCAAGCAAGCCGGCCAAAGTTAACTGTTATGCAGGTGCGTTCGCGATCTGATTGGCCCAAGGGTGAAGTTGTTTGTTTCAAACACCGGTCGAGAGTGTTGCAGGGTAATATCTGGTCTGATCCCTCTGACAGGGACTTTCATGTTTACCTGCCGCATGGTTACTCCGAGTCAGGGGCGGCACTCGCAGCGTTATGGGATTTCGCCGCTTTTACCAACTCGGGTCCCGGACACCTGAACTGGCGGAACCAGGGCGAGAATCTGCCACAGCGCCTGGACCGCTTGATCGGAAACGGTGAGATGCCACCGGTTGTAGTACCGATGCCGGATTGCTACACCTCTCTGGGCGGCAACCAATACATAAACTCCACGTCGGTTGGCTTATATGCCGACTACATCGTGGAGGAGTTGGTGCCATTTTTGTCAACACGGGTGAATGTCATCGACGACCGCGCAGGCCGCGGTGTTTTTGGTAAGTCATCGGGTGGTTATGGTGCCCTGGTTCACGCAATGAAGTACCCCGATGTCTGGGGGGGAATTGCTTCCCATGCTGGTGATATCGGCTTTGAATGGGTCTATCGGCCTGAGTTTCCAAGAGCGGCGGCCGTATTGTCGGCATTGAATGGAGACTCACATCGTTTTCTGAAGAATTTTTGGCGCAAGAAAGCGCCTGGATCACCGGATTATTCAACATTGATGACACTGGCAATGGCCGCCACTTATGATCCATGTGATGACCTTGGTAATGGCCTCGGTGATGAGCTGAAAGCGGCAATCCAGCTGCCGTTCGATATACATACATGCGAATTGGATGAGGTGCGTTGGGGGCAATGGTTACAACATGACCCACTGCACCTGGTGGAGTCGCATGTAAAGCAACTTGCTGGCCTCAAATTGCTTTACATCGATGTGGGTAGCCGTGACCAGTACAATATTCAATATGGCACGCGCAGTTTTATCAAGCGACTTGAAAAGCTGGGTGTTGAACACCATTACGAAGAATTCGATGGCACGCACTCTGGTATGGATTGGCGCCTGGATATTTCATTGCCGATGCTTGCCAAGGCCATGGTGTCGGACTGAACGGTAGAAACTTTTTTTGGAAATGGAATACAGATGATTGAAATTACTAAAAGTGCCCAGGAATATTTTGGCAGATTGATCGCGCAGCAGGAAATGGATGACATTGGCTTGCATCTTACCGTTCTCAAGCCGGGCACACCGTTGGCATCATGTGATTTGCAGTTTCACGTTCCAGGTCAGTCCGGCGAAAAAGAGTTGGAGTTTAAATACGATCAGTTCAATTTATACGTTCCTGAAAGTTCCGAACAGTGGCTTGAGGAAGCAAAGATTGATTTTGAATCTTCAGATGCGGGCGGCCAACTAACCATTAAGGCGCCTGGTATCAAGGGCAGCAGGCCCGCAGATTCTGCCGAGCTCGCAGAAAAGATAAACTGGATTCTTGAAACAGAGATCAATCCGGGCCTGGCATCACATGGTGGTATGGTCAAGCTTGAGACGATCACCGAGAAAACGGAAGTGGTACTGCGTTTTGGAGGTGGTTGCCAGGGTTGTGGAATGGTTAATGTCACCTTGCAGGAAGGCATTGAAAAAACCCTGAAAGAATACTTCCCTGAAGTGACGGCAGTGATTGATGCTACCGATCACGCCACTGGTGAAAACCCTTACTACAAGTAAGGATTGGTTTTCAGACTGAATTGAATGGGCCACGCGGTGTGGCCCGGACCCGTATTTTTCAGGGTATTTATTACTTATCCTTAATCTCGGTAAGGCCGTCCTGGCTCGCATACCATGCTGAGATGTCTTCGATGTCAGCGTCGCTGAGGTTCGCGGCAAACCCGCTCATAACAGCATTCGAGCGGGTACCATCACGGAAGTCATACAGGCTCTTACTGAGGTAATTCTGGTGCTGCCCACCCAGGTTGGGATAAATCGGCTGAATGCTGACGCCGTTTGCACCGTGGCAGGCATGACAGACGGCTGATTTTTTCTTCCCTTCCGCAGCATTGCCGGCCGACAAAGCTATTGCTGGAACCAGGGACAGAATGGTGAAGCATACGACTTGTTGTAACCTTTTCATTTATTCATCACCCGCTGAGTTGGTTTGTGCGGCCAGGTAGCTGGCAATATCTTCAATGTCCTGATCCGAGAGTGCCTCGGCCTGCAGGTTCATGTTCTTGTGTGCCCGTTCACCCGTCCTGAAAGCCTTTAGTGAAATAACCAGGTACTCGCGGTTTTGCCCGCCAATGCGTGGAACATGGTATGTCGGGTAGGTATTGTTATAGTCGACAATTCCATGACAACCGGTGCAGGTGTAGGCCTTTATCTTCCCGGCCTTGTAGTCGCCGGCAGCAAACGCATTGACAGAAGCCAGGCAAAACAGCAGCGTAAAAAGAATTTTTTGAATATGCATAAGAATCGTCACAGTGGGTAATTGTCAGTAGCGGGCGATTATAACCATAGTTCAGCCACAATCCAAAACCCCCGTGTTTTGCGACTTTTCCGGGTTGTTTCGGCCAGGGTCGCATCAACTCAACAGAAATCCCGCGAACGGGTCTGCAGACCTTTTGCAAGGTGATCAAAATCATGCAGTTGGCGGGCGATCAGGTGATAGACTTCGCCATCGCTCTCCATGACACCATCCACTGCCAGCAATGATGTATTGAGGATAATGCTGCGCTGGCGTTCCCACAGGCGTTGCCAGACGACGACGTTGAGGTGCCCTGTCTCATCTTCGAGTGTCAGGAAGATGGTTCCATTGGCGGTCATCGGACGTTGCCGCATGGTGATCAGGCCACATCCCCGGGCGTGGGTGCCATGCTTGAGCTGGAGCAATTGTTGCGCCGTCCTGACCCGCCGCTGCCGTAAAACACCCCGTATCAATGCGACCGGGTGCCGCCCCAGTGTCAGACCGGTGGCGGCATAATCTGCCAGGGTGTTATCTGCTTCCGATGCGGGGCGTATCGCGGTGGCATCATCTTTACGGGCAATGCCCATGAGCAGGTCCGGGGGCTGTTTTTCTATGGCAGCGGTTTCCCAGCGGGCACGATGCCGGTGACCGGCAAGTCCCTTGAGTGAGGCAGCCTCGGCCAGCGCTGCCAGCTCACGCCGATTCAGTTGGGCGCGGGTGTATAAATCCTGGGTGTCGGTAAACGGCCGGGTGCTGCGTGCGCTGGTAATACGTTCGGCAGCCTGTTGTCCCAGGCCCTTGACCAGGCGCAAGCCAAGGCGTAGCAGGGGGGTGTGCCCGGTATCGCGTTGCAATGCGCAATTCCAGTCGCTGTAGCGGATATCTGCGGGTAATACGGTAACGCCATGCCGTCGCGCATCCTGTACCAACTGTGCCGGCTGGTAAAAACCCATTGGCTGTGAGTTGAGCAGGGCGCAGACGAAGGCCGCAGGGTGATGACATTTCAACCATGCGGATACATAAACCAGCAGGGCGAAGCTGGCGGCGTGTGATTCCGGGAACCCGTATTCGCCAAAGCCCTTGATCTGTTCGAATATCTGCTCGGCGAAAGCCTGCTGATAGCCACGTTCAAGCATGCCGTCGACCAGTCGTTGATGCATGTGTTCCATACCACCGCGCCGTGCCCAGGCAGCCATTGAGCGGCGTAACATATCGGCCTCCGAGCCGCTAAAGCCGGCGGCCACCATGGCAATCTGCATGACCTGCTCCTGAAAAATGGGTACACCCAAGGTGCGTTGCAGCACTTTCTGCAGGGCTTTCGATGGATAATTGACCTGTTCCAGTCCGCGCCGGCGCTGCAGGTAAGGATGCACCATGTTGCCCTGTATGGGGCCGGGTCTGACAATGGCAACCTCGATGACCAGGTCGTAAAAACAGGCGGGTTTCAGGCGCGGCAGCATGGCCATCTGTGCACGGGACTCAATCTGGAACACGCCGATGGTGTCGGCTTTCTGGATCATGCTATATGTTTCCGGATCCTCGGGTGGGATGTCGGCTAACGTGATGGGGTCACCCTGACCCCGTTTGAAATCGTTCACCAGGTCGAGGCAGCGATGAATGGCCGTCAGCATGCCCAGCGCCAGGCAATCTACTTTGAGCAGTCCCAGTGTCTCCAGGTCATCCTTGTCCCACTGGATGACGGTGCGGTCAGCCATTGAAGCGTTCTCTACCGGCACCAGCGAGGCCAGCGTGTTTTCAGAAATCACGAAACCGCCAACATGTTGTGACAGGTGACGGGGGAAGCCGACCAGGCTTTGCACCAGGTACAACAGTTGCCGGACCTTTAAGCTATCTGCCGCAATCGGCCCAGGTTGCTCTCCCGACCGGTTTGCGGTCTCACCTTGTCCCTGTTCGGCAATCCGGCTGGCAAATTGGTCCGGTTGATCCCACCACGACACATTACGGGCCAGGCGGTCGACCTGGCCCGGGCTGAAGCCCAGTACCTTGCCAACATCACGGATGGCGCTACGTGGCCGGTAGCTGATAACGGTGGCTGCCAGCGCGGCCCGTTCACGTCCATATTTCCGGTAGATATACTGAATGACTTCCTCACGGCGCTCATGTTCGAAATCGACATCGATATCCGGTGGCTCATCACGTTCACGTGAAATGAAGCGTTCAAACAACATATTCATACGTGCGGGATCGACCTCGGTAATACCCAGGCAGTAGCAGACAGCAGAATTGGCGGCCGAGCCACGCCCCTGGCAAAGAATTCCCTGGCTGCGTGCAAACTGGACAATGTCATGCACGGTCAGAAAGTAGGACTCGTAGCGCAGCGCAGAAATCAATTCCAGCTCGTGTTCGATCTGCTGACGCAGTTCCGCACTGATGCCGGATGGCCAGCGTTGCCGGATGCCGGCTTCGGTCAGGTCACGTAAATGTACGGCGCTGCTGATGCCCTGTGGTACGACCTCGCGCGGGTATTGGTAGCGTAACTGGTCCAGCCGGAAGTGACAGCGTTGCGCGATACTCACGGACTCATCCAGCAAGCCCGCACGGTACAGTTCGGACAGGCGGTGGCGGCTGCGCAGGTGGCGTTCGCCGCAGGGCAGGGCACGGTAACCCAGTTCCGGCAAGGTGCAGCCATGCCGGATAGCGGTAAGCACGTCGTGCAGCATACGCCGGGAGCGGACATGCATTTGTATATCACCACAGGCGGTCATTGGCAGACCGGCAGCTTGAGCGATTCCCGCCAGTTGCGCCAGTCGTGATTGGTCGTCAAAACCCAGGTTAAGGCTGACTGCCAACCAGCTCCTGGTGGCGAAGTGTGAGGCCACCCAGTGTGCGGTGAGTAAGTTTTCCTCCGGTAGACGCTGATTGATTTCCGGCAGCCACAGCGCCAGGCAGTGGTCGAGGCCATTTTCAAATGCGTTGTCAGGCAGCGTATAACTACCCTTGGGGGCATTGCGGCGTCCACGGGTAATCAGGGTGCACAATTGCGCATAGCCGACCTTGTCTTCAGCCAGCAATACCAGGCGCGAACCATTCTCCAGCCTGAAAAGGCTGCCGCTTATCAGTTTGATTTCCTGTCCGCGCTGTTTGCAACGCTGAGCCTCTTCATGGGCGCGCACAATGCCCGCCAGGGAGCATTCATCGGTCAGGGCAATGGCACGGTAGCCCAGGTCAGCTGCGCGCGTCACCAATTCCTGCGGGTGCGAGGCGCCGTTGAGGAAGGTGAAATTGCTGGTGCAGACAAGTTCGGCATAGTTACATATAGTTTCCGATAAACACATACTGTATATATATACAGTATAATGATCAAAAACAAGCTCTCGGGAATATTATTTTCCACAGCCCCTGACGGATGCCTGGCCATGTCTGTGGAGCAGGTATGAACAACTGGGCAGAAATACGGAAAAGTGCAAAGAAAAAGGGGGCTGATACACCCTTTATTGACCCTGGTGAGGTATCATATGCACCCGCTTTACAGCGCCCGGAAAATACGAGCCGACCAGTTACTGGCGGTTACCCGTCCGGAAAAGTGAAGCGGACGCTGCGCCTGCATAACAGGTTGGAAGTAAACAGGACTTGATCCCCGGAGGACAGGTACCGCTATGGTTGACTACGCTATTTTGGGTGACGGCAGGCTTGCACGTCACTTTTCGCATTATTTTAATTTACTGGGTATCTCCCATGATTGCTGGGCACGTAATGATGGCTCAAGCTTCAATACACTTGATTTGGCGGATACTGAGCAGCGGTTGAGGGCGACCGTTGCTACCGCAGAGCGGGTTTTGCTGCTCGTCTCAGACCAGGCTATTGCCAGTCTGCTTAAGCAATATCCGTTTTTACTGGATCATGACCTGATTCACTGCAGCGGGGCATTGAGCATGTCCGGCATCGCAGGAGCACATCCGCTCATGACCTTTGCAGGCGAGCTATACGATCTGCAGACATATCAGTCAGTGCCTTTCATCCTTGAGAAGGGCCAGGATTTCAAACACCTTTTTCCTCAACTTCCAAATCCGAATTTTTCCATCAGCAGCGAGGATAAGCCGAGCTATCACGCCATGTGTGTGATGGCGGGAAATTTCACGCAGATATTATGGAAGGCGGTGTCTGAACACTTTGTCCAGCAATTTGAACTGCCTGCTGAATCACTAACCCCCTATCTGCGCCAAGTGGTTGTCAATTTTTCACAAATACCGGACTCGGCACTGACCGGCCCGCTGGTGCGAAATGATGTTGAAACACTTGAGCATCACCTGAAGGCCCTGGAAGGTAATCCGATGCAGGCGCTATACCGCGCCTTCGTCAGTTTCTACCAAGGTGGTGAACAACAAAGTAGTACGTGGAGGAGCATAGCACCATGAACATTCTGGATTTCCAGGCCTGTAAGAACCGGGGTGAGAAAATCACCATGCTGACATGTTATGACTACACGTCGGCTATGATCGTGCAGGAATCGGATATAGACATGATCCTCGTGGGCGATAGCGCTGCCATGGTCATGCATGGTCATGACACAACCATTCCTGCCGACGTCGACATGATGTGCCGGCACATCGAAAGTGTTGCACGTGGCACAAATGATAAATTTATCGTCGGTGATATGCCGTTCCTGTCATACAGGCAATCACTTGCGGATACCATGCGAGCGGTCGGCAGGGTTATGAAAGCCGGTGCACATGCCGTCAAGCTGGAAGGTGTTGATGGTAATACTGACAGTATTGCCCACATTGTGAAATCCGGGGTGCCGGTTATGGGTCACCTTGGTCTGACCCCGCAGTTCGTCAACCAACTGGGTGGCTTCCGCGTGCAGGGTCGCAGCGACGAAACTGCTGAAGCCCTGCAGCAGGATGCGCTGGCGTGTGAGTTGGCCGGTTGTTTCTCCCTCGTTCTCGAATGCGTGCCCCAGCAGTTGGCCACAGATATCACAGCCCAATTAAGTATTCCCACCATCGGTATCGGCGCCGGTGCCGGCACAGACGGGCAGGTGCTGGTCATGCAGGACATGTTGGGATTATCTATCGATTTCAAACCTAAATTTGTACGCCAATACCTGGCTGGTAAGGAGTTGTTCCGGGAGGCTTTCAATACCTACGCCCGCGATGTGAAAAGCGGCCAGTTCCCGTCCAATGACGAGAGCTTCAGACAATGAAAGTCTTCACATCCATGACGCAATGGCAGACATTCAGGCAGGGGATAAAGGAGCACCCACTGGGTTTTGTACCTACGATGGGCGCATTACACCAAGGTCACCTGTCGTTGGTTGAGGCGAGCCGGGAAACCGACCTGATTACCATCGCAAGTATTTTTGTCAATCCCAGGCAGTTTGATGACAAGCGTGATTTTGATGCTTATCCAAGTGACTACCAGTCGGACCTGGAAATGCTGGAAGCTGCCGGTGTGCACTTCGTGCTGATGCCGGAGACCGGTCAAATCTATGCCGATGATTACCGGTTCAAAGTGACGGAGAGCGAGTTTAGCCACAAGTTCTGTGGCGCACATCGCCCGGGTCACTTTGACGGGGTTTTGACCGTGGTCATGCGTCTGTTAAACCTTGTTCGTCCTGATAATGCCTATTTTGGTGAAAAGGACTACCAGCAATTAAAACTGATCAGCGACATGGTCGCGGCTTTCTTCGTGCCCGTGAACATCGTTGCCTGTCAGACAATCCGTGAAGAGGATGGTCTGGCGATGAGTTCACGCAACCGGCGCCTGGACAAAAAAAGCCGGCAACTGGCCCCCGAACTCTATGCTGCTATCAGAAACAGTGCGACCGCTGATGAAGCGACAGAAATCCTGCTCGAAAAGGGTTTTGATGTCGATTATGTCGAGGATATTGCAGACAGGCGCCTGGCAGCCGTCCGCATGGGTGACACGAGGTTAATTGATAATGTCAAAATCTGAACAGAAATATTTGTCTGGACGGAAACAGCCCAATGTCCTGTTGTTGATGTCGGGTTCAATTGCCTGCGTCAAAGCATCGGCGTTGATTTCCGCCTGGACAAGGCGGGGTAGCGAAGTTCGTGTCGCTTGCACCCGCAGTGTCTGCGAGTTTATCGGTCATTCAAGCTTGCAGGGCCTCGGCGCTGATAGGGTATTCGATGATGTTTTCGCAGCCGGGCAAGCGATGGAGCATATATCCCTCGGTAAATGGGCAGATGTCATCGTTGCAGCACCCGCGACCTCGAATCTGATCAATAAATTATCTGCCGGTATCGCCGATGATGCTGTCACCACGGTCTGGCAAGCCGCATATGGTCAGGGTAAGCCCATGGTTATCGTTCCTGCCATGAATACCCGCATGTGGCGTTACCCGGCAACGCAGGAAAGCATTTCCAGGCTGGATCAATGGGGGATTAATGTCCTGCCTGTGGGTGAGGGCGAACTGGCCTGTGGTGAGCGGGGCGAGGGTCGTATGCTGGAGCCAGATGAAATATTGAAATTGGTAGATGGCTTATTGAATATTGAACACCGGCCTACTGGCAAACATATCCTGATTACAGCTGGCGGCACCCGCGAACGTATAGATTCGGTTAGGTATATCGGTAACACGAGTAGCGGGCGCACAGCCGCCAGGCTCGCAGATGCACTGACGGATGCCGGCCACGAATTGACCTGGCTTGGCGCGCAAGACGCCATGCGGCCGTCGCGGGTCAAAAAGACAGTCAATTATTATGATTTCGCGGATATGGAAGCTGCTCTGCGGAACCTGCTGGCCACCAACGAGTACGACGCAGTGATACATGCTGCGGCCGTCAGTGATTTCAGTGTCGCTTCAATTGAGACCGGCGATGGGCAATGTCTGCAACAGGGGCAAAGCAAATTGTCCTCAGGATCTGACCTGGTCCTGCGGCTGAAGCGCAACCCGAAACTGTTGAGCCAGCTTAAGACCTGGACAAGTAACCCATCCATGCTGGTGGTCGGTTTCAAATTAACCGATACCGATGACGCGCAACTGCGGGCAGCAAGTGTCAAGCGGCAGTTTGAGTGCGCGGATGTCGATGCGGTCGTGCACAATGATCTTGCAGATATCAATGCGGATACGCATCGCTACCATGTACACCTTCCAAACCGGGATCCGGCTCATTGCGAAAACGTCGAGGTCCTGGCAACAACCATAAACAACTTGATGGAGAAAGAGTCATGAAACTATGCCTGGATGTCGGCAACAGCCATATTTACGGTGGTGTGTATCAATCCGGTCGTGTCTCACTGACGTTCCGCAAGGCTTCAAAGCTGGGTTCATCTTCGGATGAATATGGTCTGTTTTTCAGATCTGTGCTAAGAGAAAATGGCCTGGATCCCAACCAGGTGGCCGAGATTGCTTTATGCAGCGTGGTGCCGGAAGTGGTCTATGCAATCTCAGCTGCCTGTCACAAGTATTTTAATATCCGTCCCTTTATTCTGAAGGCGGGAGTCAGGACCGGTCTGAAGATCCAATATCGAAACCCTCTGGAGGTCGGTACAGACCGTATCGCAAACGCCATTGCCGGGGTCGAGATGTATCCGGGTGAAAATCTCGTGATCGTAGATTTGGGCACCGCGACCACACTTTGTGCAGTAGGCAAAGACCGATCCTATCGCGGCGGTGTGATTCTGCCGGGTCTGAAGATGTCCATGCAGGCACTCGAAAGTGGAACATCCAAACTCGGATCGGTTGAAATCACCCGCAAGGAAACCTGTCTCGGACGCACCACAGCCGAGAGCATACAGTCAGGATTGTATTTCGGAAGCCTTGGCGCCCTGCAGGAAGTGATTTATAGAATTCAGTCGGAAGAGTTTGGTGGTAAACGTCCAAAGGTGATTGCTACCGGAGGCTTTGCAAGCATATTTGACGAAACCGGCCTGTTTGATCAGATTGTTCAGGATCTTGTTTTGCGTGGCCTGTTGGCCGTCCTGGATATCAATAAACCGGGGCAGGTGACCTGACAGGGCTCGGGGTTATGGTTTACCAGTCTCTTCAGGGGGTTGTGCATCGGTTTGAGTGGCGCTGCTGTCCCGATCCTTGGTGACCGCACCAGTCAGAACCAGCTTCATGGCCTGCTCAAAAGGAATATCCAATGGTGTCAGGCAATTGCGGGGTACAAACATCGTGTATCCACCGATCTGGTAGCTCATTGGCATGTAGACAGCGACCGGGTCTTCGGCTGCCGGTGTAAATGGAAGGTCATCGAATTGTTCGCGTGTGACAAAACCCATCAACTGGAATGACTGGCCGGGTAATTGCACCATCACGACTTTGCCCATCTCGTTTTTCTTTTCCGGGTTCAGGTAGTCGATAAAGTCCTTGATGGCGGTATAGATGGTCTTGACCAGTGGCAGGCGGTTAAAGATTGTTTCACCGAGGTTGAACAGTTTCTGAAAGATAAGTACATGCGACAGCAAACCGATCAGGGCAATCAGGGCGAGCCCTGAAACCAGCCCCATGCCGGGAATATACCAGCCTTCGGGCAGGGTGAATTTCAATACCATGCCCATTAAACGCTCTGCGCTGATTGCGACCCACCACAAGATGGCCAGGGTTAATGTGATCGGTATGACGACCGCCAGTCCCTTCAGAAATAGTTTCCCCAGTACATTCATGGTGTTGTGTCGGTGTCCTTTGCCAGCATAGCTATTATAGGCATTTTATGAGAATAAACCGTGCAAATACCAACCGGGCCGGGGTTTGTATTCACGAAAAGCCCACAGTGTGCCGCCACTTGAATCTCTTACGACGAAGTAATCCCTGCGGCAGTCCCTGCCGTCCCACCAGCCGGATTCTATACGCTCGGGACCTGATAATATTTGGTAATTGTTGATCCGGCAGGGTTTTGGTTCGGCTAACAACCAGGCTGGCCGGCCTGGTCGGGTGGTGTAGGTGGCCGGCTCATCCAGTTCCCGCAGCGACCAGCTATGTTCCGGGCGATGATCCTGCAGGCCGTTGATTCCCTTCACGGCGCCCGTCCCCAACCTGGCTTGCAGGCGTTCAATGATGTTGCTGTCGGTTTCCGTTGCGGGTGTGCCGGTTTCTTTCAGTAAATCTGCCTGGAATTCTACGCAGGGCAGGAAGTGGAGGGCCTGTACGCGTATATGGCGTACCGGGCAGCACAGTTGCAGTCGCTCCAGGCGCTCGCGTAATAACAGCATCAGGTGGGCTTCAGAGCGGGTGGTTTGCCGCAGGTTCAGGTGGATGGTTTCGGTATCCGCCCCCAACTGCAAGCGAATCTGCAAAGCCTGTATACCACGGTCGCGGGCACGCAATACCCCGCATAATTCCTGCACCAGGCGCTTCAGGGGAAAGATCAGACCCTGTGTATGCTGCGTGTCCGGCAGGTCGATGCCTGCCGTGAAGCTATCTGGTGGACGGAAAGTTTTACAGGGATCGGGACGCTGGCCCAGTAAACGATCCAGGTAATCACTTACAGCCAGCCCCAGGCGTCTTGTCAGCGCTTTACGTGGCAACCGGAACACCTCGGCAGCGGTTCGGAAACCCATCTTTTGCAAGGCTTGTATGGATGCCGTGTGCAGGTTCAGGCCTTCAACACCGAGTGCACCAATACTTCTGCGGATATCGCCGCTTGTATGAATATGCAAGCCATGTCTGGCCGCAAGGTGAGCCGCCTCCGGCGTGGGTGCAATACCACTCATGCTTTGGTGTCCAAGTTGCTCAAGCTCAGCATGGATACGTTTTGCCAATGCTTCAGCATCACCGAATAATCGCTGGCTGCCGGCAACTTCCAGTAACAGGCCGTTATATTTCCGGGCGATACAGACCTGGCTGCTGTATTGGTAACACCAGCCAGCGAGACGTTGCAGACAGGCTTGTGCCAATGGTTGCTGAAAGTGCAGCGCCAGCCATTGGGGTGGTCTTTTATTGTCTGTATTTGTGGTCATGAAAACAGTTTGCCAGTAACGGTTCTCCATTCGTGAGAATAGAGGCAAAAGAGTATTTACCGGTTAACTGTAGCATGGGTCGCAAACAGGTTTGAATCACTGACAAACGATAGCCCATAAAAAAACCGCGACCGGTTGATACCAGTCGCGGTTTTTCAGGGCAATATCAGAATCGCTGACCGAACCGGATACCAAATGACCGAGGCCGGTTGGTAGCGGTGGTCCACGCATGGCCCGGCGGACGGGTAAGGTTCGGCAGCCCGGCGCCATAACCCGGGTCTTCGATATCGATCTCTGCTCGCTCATCAAACAGGTTGTTGATGAAAAGGGAGAGAGTCCAGTTATCCTTTTCGATACCCGTGGAGAGATTCACCAGGGTGTAAGCAGCCATCTTCTGCCTTGCAGGAACATTGGTTGTGTCCAGGTCATTCCAGCGTGCGCCAGTATAGGATACGGCGGTCTGGAAGAAGCCGGGCATGGAGCCGACATCAAAATTACTCCGCCAGATTCCGGTTAACTGCAGTTCTGGCACATAGGGCATAGGTGTACCTTTTGGTGCGTTTGGCGGCAGGCCGGCATCTTCATCATCCTGGTCACGCCAGAATGGAGTCTTTAGCTCGGCATCGTTATAAGAACCGGCAAAACTCAGGGTGTTTCCGTCATTGACTGCCCAGGTCAAATCCCACTCCACCCCCTTGGTTTGGGAGTTACCAACATTCTGAACAATGGTCAGGTTGGACACTGTAAAGTCGAGGAAACCAAACTGGAAATCATCCCAGTCGAGCAAATAAATGGCGCCGTTGAATCGAACCGAACCACCAGCCAGCACCGTCTTCCAGCCAAATTCGTAGTTGGTGACAAAATCAGGGCTATACTTGGGAATACCCTCGACCCGTGCGCGGTTTACACCACCTGCCCGGAAACCTTCAGACCAGGTCGCATAAACCATCTTGTCAGCATCGAAGCGATACTCAAGGTTGCCTTTGAAAGCCCAGTCATCGCCCTTGGCCACGTCATCGAGAATCCGGGTGTTGAAGCAGGGATACTGAATCTCACCACCATCATCCGCCGGAATTTCAACAAATTCACCGTCGATATATTGACCGGTACAGTGCCTCAGAAACCCGTTAAAACCATACAATGAGTTTTCGTATTCAAAGTACCTGGCGCCGATCGTACCGGTTAACTTGTCGGTAAAATCAAAGGTCAGCTCGCCGAACAAAGCCGTGTCACGGTCTGTACGTACCTGCTTGGTTTGCCAGACCACGTTGCCGCCCTCAACCACTGAAGTGGCTACAGCCGAATCGGGGACCGTATATTGAAGGTCAAAATCGTGCTTCTGTTTTTGATAAAACAGGCCACCGGTCCAGCGGAAGCGTTTGTCCGCGGAAGACTGGAAGCGCAGTTCATGGCTTTGACGGGTAAAGTCATTCTGGGCGTCTACGTATTGTGTTCCAACTGAGCAGTCACCAGAGTCGGTATAGTAAACACAAAATGCATCGTAGCCATAATAATTCTGATAGTAATAGGCGATGTACTGGGTATAGGACGTATAGTCATACTCGTAGTTTTGCTCCCGGTCCAGGTAGGCACCGGCGTAAACGACATCTACATCTCCCACATTACCGTCCAGTGTCAGGCTGGCCTGGTACCAGTCATCATTGCCGGTGGCAGGCCAGAATCTGCCAGTTTCCAGATCCCCGAAGAGCTCCGGGTTGTGCTCAAAATAACCTTCATGATCTGAATTCTGCGCCATGATTCCCGGCGTGACTGACCAGTTGTCATTCAGGTCAACCTTCAGCAATGCACGCACGCCGGTGGTCGTGACCTCGTTGGTGTTTTTACCAACCTGGGCAGAGTTGTCTGTTGTATTCGATGTTGGCCCCGGGATGGTGATGGAAGTCGGTACCTCATCGATATAACCCCCCAGTTCCTTGTGCCAGGCTACCAGCCTGATTGCGGCACGTTCGCCCACGGGAAAGTTCCAGAAACCATTCAGGTTGTAACCCGGTTCACCGCTCTTGGTTGTATTGGCTTCAAGGTCATAACCACCAACGGATACACCGATTTCCGGCTTATTGGTGATGATACGGATGGTGCCTGACTGGCTACCCTGACCATAGAAAGTGCCTTGCGGACCGGCCAGTGTTTCGACCCTGGCTATGTCGTACATGTGAATATCCAGGACCTGGTTGATCGTGGTTACCGGTTGTTCGTCCAGGTAATAGCCGACACTGGGCATGGATGCGGAGTGATTGCCATCACCGCCACTGGCGATGCCGCGCATGTAAACCTGGCCGAAGCCGGGGCCGCCAGGACCACCCTGTGCGGTATACGAAACGGTCGGCAGGAAATTAACAAAATCATCGAAAGACCGGACATTCAGTTCTTCCAGTTGCTTGTTGCCAAGCACCTGGACGGAAAGTGCGACATCCTGCAGGTTCTGTTCGCGCTTTTGGGCGGTGACGATGACTTCCTCAAGGACTGCTGAGCTATCCTCTTGAGCATGGACTGGCATCACGACTGTCGCCGTTACCACAGAGCCCAGCAAGGCCATGGATATTGATTGGGTTAATGGATTTCGGTTGAATTTTTTCATCTAAATCTCCTGGGTAGGATTTTTGATTGTTTTTCTCGTGGTCAGAGCTCGAATTTTTCTTTGGTGATTTCAACGCTTTATTGAGATTATACTAACAGTTTATTAACAAAAAATCATAGGGTGCTCACCTGAGTCAGGAATACAGCCAAAAGACCGGCTCTGTGCCCTGCCAACATCCTGTAGGATTTGCACCCACTAACAGAGTTTTCGGAGATAATATCGTCCATGTCAATGGCAAATAAAACCACCAGCGGCGACCTTCAGTCCGCCCTTAAAAACGCGACCGAACTACTTGGCCATGATCCACGGTTGGCACAGGAGCAGGCGGAAGAAATTCTGAAGGTATATCCCGATACGCCGAAAGCAAAACGGATACTGGCCTTTGCCTACCGCCTGCAGTCAATGCCACAAAAAGGACTGGATGTCCTGAAACCATTACATGCCGGGCATCATGACTCACCAGATTTTTTGCATGAATTTGCGCAATGTCTTGGCGCCTTGGGGCGCGGTGAAGAGGCAGTTAACATGTTACGCAGATCTGTCAGCCTGGATCCGAAGCACGCGGCATCCTGGCAAAGCCTTGGTCACCAGTTGATGGTGGCTGGTGATGAGGATGGCAGTCGCCAGGCTTTTGAACGTCATTTTGAACTCTCAACCCGGCACCCGGAATTGGTCGAGGCCGTCAAGTTGTTGCGCGATGGCAAGCTCGGTAAAGCGGAACAAATTGTTCGCGATTTACTTAAGGAATACCCCACCGATGTGACTGCTATCCGTGTGCTTGCAGATATCGGCATCAAGGTCGGGCATTTACAAGACGCGTCCAACTTGCTGGAGCGCTGCCTGGAATTGGCACCTGACTTTCATGCGGCAAGACACAGTTACTCCATGGTTTTAATGCGTCTGCAACAGCCGGAGGCCGCACTGCACGAAGTAGAGAAGTTGCTTGTCCATGAACCTAATAACCCCAATTTTCTGACCGTCAAAGGCAATATCCTGGTTCGAATCGGCAATCACCGGGAAGCGATAGAGATTTATGAAAAGGTGCTGAAAGACTATCCCAACCAGGCCAGGGCGCAGATGAGTTACGGCCACACGCTTAAAACCGTGGGACGGTTGGAAGAAGCCATCGAGGCATACAGGCGGTGTGTACGCCTGAGCCCGGAGGTGGGTGAGGCCTATTGGAGCCTGGCCAACCTGAAGACTTTCCACTTTGACGATACCGATATTGAAAGCATGCGGGAGCAGGTCACTGCAGAAGGCGGCGACGCCAACGACCAGTCGCACCTTGCGTTTGCTTTGGGTAAGGCATTGGAGGATCGCGATGAATTTGACGAGTCCTTCAGGTTTTACAAGCGCGGTAATGCCATTCGCCGGATCGAGCACCGGCACAATCCGAAAATCAATGTTTTCGAGGCTGTCCGCCAGGTCCGGACATTTAGTCATACGTTTTTGCAAGAACGTCAGGGCTGGGGTTGCCAGGCAGTCGATCCGATATTTATCGTTGGTCTGCCGCGTGCCGGATCAACGCTGCTGGAACAGATACTGGCCAGTCACTCACAGGTCGAAGGTACCTCGGAATTGCAGGACATTATCATGATCTCCCGCAAACTGGGCAAAAAATCCCGCCAAAGTCCCGCAGGAAAATATCCGGAATGCCTGGCCGAAATGACAGCGGAGCAATTTCAGGAACTGGGTGAAAGTTACCTCCAAACCACACGTATTCAGCGCAGCAATACGCCGTTTTTTATCGACAAGATGCCAAATAACTTCAGACATGTCGGGTTGATTCACCTCATATTGCCAAATGCCAAAATCATCGATGCCAGGCGTCATCCAATGGGTGGGTGTTTTTCAGGCTTCAAGCAGTTGTTTGCCAATGGACAGACATTCACATATGGCCTTGAAGATATTGGCAAGTACTACAGGGACTATATGCGCTTGATGGACCACTGGGACGCGGTGTTGCCCGGACGGGTGCATCGTGTCCAGTACGAAGAGATGGTCTCCGATACCGAGGTGCAAATACGGGCCCTGTTGGAATACTGCAACCTGGAATTTGAAGAGCAATGCCTGCGGTTTTACGAAACTGATCGTGCCGTTCGGACTCCCAGTTCTGAGCAGGTACGCCGACCGATTTACAAGGATAGTGCGGAACAGTGGCGCAATTATGAAGCACATCTTGGGCCGCTCAAGGAGGCATTGGGGGAAGAAGTCAGGCGTCGCTATGCCATCGACATCTAGCTTTTCAAAGCGTTAAGGGGTTCAAAAATAAAAATTGCCGGGTAACCGTACCAAGGGCTGGTTGTTACGGTTACCCGGCATGCTTAAATCTGAAATCCAGAATTCAAGCGGTCCCGCCAGGCATGGTCAGGTGCCTGGCATGTATTAACTTTCTGTGGCCCGGCGTCTCAGCCACAATGTTGCAGACAGGAAGACTGCTGCGATTACCAGGCCGATCAGCATGTCAGTGGAGAAAAGCCGGTCAAACATGTTGGCCACAGTAACCTCATGATCGTAGGCGCTGGTAAGTGGTATACCCAGTGCCGGCCCGAAATCGCCGTTAGAATGCTGATCACCAGACATGATCAGCGGGCTATTCGCGAACCAGTGGCCGAACAGACCAAACAGGTTGTCGCTGAGAGTGAATGTCTTGAGAAAGTCTATCCACAGTTCCAGTACACCCAGCATCACTGGCGGCAGCACTGCGAACAATAGCGGTATACGTGGCGCAAAGGCGGATACCAGTATCAACCAGCCATACAGAGGCAGGGCCCAGATTGATTGGGAAAAGTAGCTCAGTAATACCAGGCTCCAGACTTCAAAAGGACTGCCAAGGCTGAGGAACAGTGTCCATGGGTTTTCACCCAGGACCATGACGACCACCGAAGTCATCAGCATGATCACGATATGTGTTAAGACATAAATGATCCAGAAGATCAACGGGGCCACGACCATTGCTGAGAGCAACTTGGAGGCGATGGTCAAGGTGTCAGAAGCTGGCAGTGACTTCCAGAATAGAATGCTGCGGTCCTTGCGATCATCATACAAGGAACCCAGCAGGTAGAAGAACACGACGAAACCCAGTACGGTCGAGAAAAGCACCGATATTTCCATGTTTGCCGCATAAAGCACTTTGTCTCGCAGGTCGGTATCCTGTTGCGCAATAAAGCGAAGCAGTTCCTTCAGTGACTGAAATTCATTGTCAAAATGGTTGAACGTGATCAGGAACATCAACATGGCAAGCAGGAATAGTCCGCTGATAACCAATGGGGTAGTCCTGAATGCGCCTTTGTTTTCCCAGAACTCGCGTTTCAACAATGCCAGCAAGCGCTTCATGATTCACCTCCGTTCATAATGGCTACGAACAGGTCAGCTACGCTGGGCGTACGAACCTCCCCCAGTTCTTTAAGCTGTGCGCGGTTGGCGCAATCGAACAGGAAAATATGGCGTCCAAAAAGCTCCCGTTCAGTCATCGGTCCTAATTCACGGGCCGCTGGTGCATTGTCGGGCGTTACCATCAATTCAATATAGTTCTGCTGCACGTCATCCATGGTGCTACTCAGTGCGATGCGGCCATCCTGGATAAATATCAGGTCACTGAGGATATGCTCGATTTCTTCAACCTGATGCGTGGTGATCAAAATGGTACGTTGTTCATCGAAATAATCGTTTAGCAGGTTGGTGTAAAACTCTTTGCGGAAAAGAATATCCAGGCCGAGCGTAGGTTCATCAAGTACCAGCAGTTTGACATCGATCGACATGACGATGGCCAGGTGTAACTGTGCAACCATGCCTTTGGATAGCTGTTTGACCCGGTGGTCAAGCGTTACCTTGGTCTTGGCAAGGTACTGCAGACACTTCTCACGTGAAAATTTCGGATGTATGTCCTCGGTAAGTTCGATGACCTGCCAGACCCTTATCCAGCGGGGCAGTACAGCAACATCAGCGATAAAGCAGACGTCTTCCATCAAAGCAGCCCTGTCCTTGGCCGGGCTTTTACCAAGCACACTCAAATGTCCTTCATAGGTAGCCAATCCGAGGATGGCTTTCAGAGCGGAGGTTTTACCGGCGCCGTTCGGGCCGATTAACCCGACGATCCTGCCAGCCGGAATTTCCAGGTCGATATTGTCAACGGCAATGGTTTTTCTATAGCGTTTGGTGAGTCCTCGCGCTTCAATGACATTGTTCATCAGGAGTTGCCCTCATTATTCTTTGTAGATTGCAGAAGTTCATTTGTATCCAGACCCAGTTGCCTGATACGGGTGACCATTGCAGGCCATTCTTCATTGAGAAATTTTTGCCGTTCACTGCTGGTCAGTTTCAGGCGTGCGCCCTCGCGTACAAACATTCCCAGGCCGCGACGCTTCTCGACAAGTTCGTCATCCACCAGTGCCTGGTAGGACTTCGACACCGTGATTGGGTTTAGCTGGAATTCGGACGCAACCGTGCGCACCGAGGGCAGTGCATCACCTTCTGCCAGTGTGCCATCCAGGATCATGGCAACTGTACGTTCTTTCAATTGCCAGTAGATTGGTTGGCTGTCATTCCATTGGGTGCTCATATTAAATTACCGGCGGAACAACAGGAGTCCAAGTTTGAGCCCACGTCGTTTATTCTCGACGGAACCGTTTAAATCCTTATTATCAGTGGTTTTGACCATCGTTGAAGCAGCCATGTTCTTGCCTGCTGGGTCGGTATCCTGTAAGCCACCGAGGCCGACTGCACTGGTAGCCAATAACATAATGATGGCAAATATGGCCAGTGTGTTTGGGATGTGTAACCTGCGATGTCGTATTAAGTTCATCATTTTGTTTCTCACTGATGTGACAATGATTCTTTAGTGTTGTAGTGAAGTATAACACTACATTTTTATTGTGCAAGTGTTTTTTTCTTTATGTGGTTGGAGTTGGTCTCTCTTTCTTTAGGGTTTCGCCCTGAAGGGCGAGTTACTTTTCTTTGCTTGCACAAAGAAAACTAACGAAAAGAAAGTGCGGGATGGGTAAAGTTATTCCGAATTTTAGTTTCTGAGCCTTCGGTTAATCAATGCCTCCTGTGCAGCGTTGGTTCTGAGACCGTAGCCAACATGGATGTTGGCTTCGAGCCTACATGGACGTATTCACGGCGAGTCTCAGAAGATACCCTCCGACTCCTGCGCCACGCCTAATGAAGAAAAATCTAAATTTCCTTTCTGCTTCCATACCATGCTAAAGCCAGCGCAATCAGCATTGGTATGTAGCGTTCGGCGATGTCCCCAGGGGTGTCGGTGGTCCAGCTGAGGATTACGGTTAATACGAAACCCGCAGACATGGCGGCAATGCGCCAATTGGGTCTGACCGGACCGCGCCACAGGGTGATGATGAGTAGGGGTCCGAAGGCTGCGGCCAGAGCTTGCCAGGCGAACAGGACCCTGCTGAATATGGCCTCAGGGGAATATATGGCCAGCGTAATGGCGGCCAGTCCAATCAACAAGACTACCCAGCGGGCCAGTTTGAGGCTTTGGGTCGTGGCGGATTCTCCATTTCTCATGTCATGGCTGACACTGGATGCTGCGACCAGTAACTGGCTGTCGGCGGTGGACATGATGGCGGAGAGTATGGCGGATACCATGATGCCGGCCAGTATCGATGGCAATAGCATGGTTGCCAGTGCAAACAGGACCTGTTCACCATCTCCCAGTGTGGATACCAGTAGCCGCCCGCACCAGCCGAGGAGAACCATACCGGTATAAATGAGTATGGCCCAGATGATGGCAATCAGGCGTGCCTTTGGAATGGCCCGCCGGTCTTTCATTGCCATAAACCGATTGACCACGTGTGGCTGGCCCGGGTAGCCGAGACCTATACCGGCCAGTCCTATGACAAAACCAATACCTGCTGCCAGGCTTTCCTGGCGGGTCCACAGGGTGATAGCAGACAGACCATCGACGTCGAGGCTGGCAATCAGTTGTACAGGGCCGCCCACGGCGATCAGAGCAATCACCGGTAAGATTACGGCGCTGGTTGCCATCAGGACACCTTGCAGACTGTCGGTGATGCTGGCGGCCCAAAAACCGCCCAGCATGACATATATCAACACGATGGCCGCACCAAGAATAATGGCGGTTTCGGACTCAATATTGAGCGCACTCGAAAAGGTATGGCCGGCGGCCTGGAACTGCGCTGCCACGTAAAAGGTGAATGAAAACAGAATCACCGCTGCGCCCAATCTCATGATAATTATGCGGGCCGGGTCATCACGGGGGCCAGCGAGGAATTCCGTCAGCGTCAGGGCGTTGTTGTCCCGGCTCTGTTGCCACATGCGCGGTGCAACCCAGTACCAGTTAATAAAGAAACCCAGCAAGGTGGACGGGATTAGCCAGATCGCTGGCAGACCCCAGGCGTAGGCGGCGCCTGACACACCCAATAAGCTCCATGCTGAAGATGAACTGGCTGACGCACTCAATGCAGCAACGGCTGCTCCCAGCTTTCTGCCGCCGAGGTAGAAATCCTCGTTATCCGTGGTTCGTTTGCTGGCCCACCACCCGATCGACAGCAGCAGGATTTGGTAGGATATCAAAGTGGCAATCAGTATCGTCATAGAGTTAAGGATAACCTGTCTGAATAAATGAAACATTTTGTTTGCGAACGCTGTCGGATAAAGCGACAATTCGCAACTTGAATCACAGGAGTAACCTCAGAATGAATCTTTTAAATCGCTGCGCGCTGGTTTTCATGGCCGCATTTTTTTCACTCAACGCATGGGCCACTGAATTGGAAACAGACAAGCAAAAGCTGGGTTATATCATCGGTATGGATATTGGTAAATCACTTCGTGAGCAAGGGACAGAAGTTGACCTTGATGCACTTATCGATGCAGTTCGTTCCACTTTTAATGGTGAAGAACTGGCCATGACAGCCGAAGAAGCGGCAGAGGTTCGTCAGGCATATATCCAGAGAAGGCAGGCAGAGCAGCAAGCAGAAGCTTCTCAGGCTGGTGCAGCCAATCTTGCCGAAGGGCAAAAATTCCTTGCTGATAACAAGGTAAAGGAAGGTGTACAAACCACTGAGTCAGGTTTGCAATACAAAGTGATGACCATGGGTGACGGCGCCAAGCCAACGGCCACTCAGACAGTTAAGGTCCACTATCGTGGCACCTTGTTGGATGGTACCGAATTTGACAGCTCCTATGCTCGCAACGAGCCCATTTCTTTTGCCTTGAACAGGGTTATTGCCGGTTGGACTGAAGGTGTTCAACTGATGCCTGTTGGCAGCAAGTTTATGTTTTACATTGCGCCTGAGCTTGCCTACGGCGAAGGTGGGGGCGGCCCGATACCGCCAAACTCAACTTTGGTGTTTGAAGTTGAGCTCTTGGATATTGAATAGTAGTTGGCTCTTTAATTTTAAATTTGTGTTGTTAAAATAGAGCACATAACAGGTCAATGGTATGGCCAGGGTTGTTTCTGGGGTCGGTTATTTTAATCAGTCCTGGGATGCCGGCAACTCTGGTTATACCGCCTTTCACCAGCTCACGCGACCCGTTGACATATCATCCTAATCCATAAAGCATCATGAGTAATAGCCTCAAAGATCAGTTGCTGGCACTTGGCCTCGCCAAGAAAAAGGCCCAGCCAAAACTTAAAAAACCTGCAAAAAATCGTGCGCCGGCTGCAAAAGGTAAAACCGGGCGGGGCGATATATCTCTTGATCAGGCTTACAGGATGCGCCATCAGCAGGAGCGGCAACAAAAGGAACAGGTGATTGCACAGAAGCGCGAGCAGGAGCGCCTGCGACGCGAAATCAACAAGAAAATCAAATCGCTGATCAACGACTGCGCCATCCGTGACAAGGATGCAGATAGCAAGCGCAACTTCCTTTATAAAGGACGCATTCGAAGCGTACTGGCGACACGCCAGCAAATTACCGACATCAATAACGGTCTATTGGGCGTGGTATACCTGAGCGGCAATTACCACCTGATGCCGATAGAAACGATTGAAGAAATTCGGCAGTTTGCCCCCGATCATGTTCCCGACCTTGGCGGTACAGACGCTGAGGGCGAAGAAGACAACCCTGTGCCTGATGACCTGATCTGGTAGATCGAGTTCGCCTTGTACCGGGGTTTAACCTATTGCGCTACATTGGCCACCAGCAGACGACGTGCTTTTTCCGTGTCGATGCCTTTCCGCTCAGCATAGCTGACCAACTGGTCCTCCTTGATGTTCCCCAATACAAAGTACTTGCTCTCGGGGTGGGCAAAGTAATAGCCGCTGACTGAAGCTGCCGGTAACATTGCATAACCGCTGGTCAACGACATTTGGGAATTGTGATCGGCGTCCAGTAAAGCAAAGAGTTTGCGTTTTTCGCTGTGGTCCGGACAGGCCGGGTAGCCGGGCGCAGGCCGTATGCCACGATATGCCTCTCCTATCAACGCGGTGCTGTCAAGATTCTCCGCCGGCGCATAGGCCCAGAGTTCCGTGCGGACGAGCTTGTGTGTGTGTTCTGCAAGTGCTTCCGCCAACCGGTCTGCCAGGGCCTTGAGCATGATTGAGGAATAATCATCATGCGCCTTTTCGTATGCGGCCACTCTTCCTTCGATTCCAAGGCCCGCAGTGACAGCAAAAAGACCAATATGGTCATGCAGTCCCGATGCTGTGGGCGCGATAAAGTCGGACAGGCAGAGGTTATAGCGGCCACTTGCCTTGGGTTTTTGCTGACGCAGGAAGTTCAGGCGCTCTGCTTCAGAGTCGCGACCCTCATCGGTGTATACGACGACATCGTCACCGAGCGATGCCGCTGGAAATATGCCGACCGTTGCCCGCGCACCCAGCCATTTTTCGTCAACGATTTGTTGCAGCATACTGGTAGCATCGGCGAACAATGCACGGGCGGCTTCACCCTTGGCGGGGTCCTTGAGGATATCGGGGTAACGCCCCTGCATTTCCCAGGTCTGGAAAAAAGGAGTCCAGTCAATCAAAGGTACAAGTGTGGCCAAATCTACGTCTGCGAAAACATGCAGTCCCGGTTTGGCGGGTGGGTCGATGCTGTCCGGTGACCAGTCAGGAACAAAGGCGTTTTTGCGGGCTTCTGAAAGGCTGACCGGCGGTTTCCGCGAACTGCCTTTTGCGCGGCGCTCACGCATGGT
>CALJWY010000229.1 GCA_937974465.1 uncultured Lysobacterales bacterium
ACGTTCCGTTTTGTTGCGACCGGCCAGGCCTGCAACCCGCTCCTGCATTTCCTTCGCGGCCTTGTTGGTAAAAGTGACCGCCAGCACCCGCTCCGGATCGATACATTTCGATCCGACCAGGTGAGCAACCCGGTGCGTAACCACGTTGGTCTTGCCAGAACCGGCGCCCGCCAAGAGCAAAAGCGGTCCTTCTGTATGCAGTACCGCCTCTAACTGTTGTGGGTTGAGAGAATTCAAGCTCATATGGCAAGCCCGTGCATCGACAGATTGGCAGAAAAATCCCTGCCGCTGATCGCGGCCGGATAGTTATATATCATCAAGTTGTCTCCTGGAATTCAGTAAATCAAGGGGGCAGAAATGTTTCGCAAGATACTATGCAAACCGGCAATAAAAGGCAAGTGAATCAGGTTGAAAATGAAGGTGTGAAACGCAGAAAATGAAATCTTTTTAGCCGCAGATAAAAGCTGAAAAAGCTGAGGTGTAAAAGCAAAAAAGTTTTCTCGTTCCGCGTACCGCGTCCCACGTACCGGGTTTTACAACCGGTTATAACCGTTCAACGCAGCAACCCGATAAGCCTCAGCCATGGTGGGATAGTTGAAGGTGGTGTTGATAAAATACTTGATGTTGTTGTGCGGTGCCGGCTGGGCCATAATCGCCTGACCGATGTGAAGGATTTCCGTGGCTGCGTGACCAAAACAGTGAATGCCAAGGATCTCCAGCGTTTCACGATGAAAGAGCAGCTTGAGCATGCCGGCCTTGTGAGACGTGATCTGCCCACGGGCCAGGTTGCGAAAGAAAGAACGACCCACCTCGTAGGGGACCTTCTGCTCAGTCAGTTCGCGTTCCGTACCGCCGAGACAGCTGATCTCCGGCAAGGTGTAGATCCCGGTCGGGATATCTCTGACCAAACGCTCATCGCAAGAGCCTTCGGCAATATGAGTTCCGGCAAAACGCCCCTGGTCGTAAGCCGCGCTGGCGAGGTTGGGAAAGCCAACGATATCGCCTACCGCGTAGATGTGCGGCAAGGAAGTCTGATAAGCTTCATTCACAGGGATATTGCCGCGATGATCAACTTCAATACCAAGGCCTTCGAGTCCCATTCCCTCTGAATTGCCGGTCCGACCGTTGGCCCACAACAGCATGTCAGACTTGATCACCTTGCCGGTTTTCAGGTGCAAAACGACACCATCATCATTCACTTCGACCCGCTCGTACTCCTCGTTCTGTCGGATCATCACCCCTTGCTCATCGCGCATGTGGTAACTCAGCGCGCTGCTGATTTCATCATCAAGGTATTCGAGCAGCCGCTCGCGGGTATTGACCAGGTTGACTTTGACACCGATGTTCTTGAATGCCGAGGCATATTCACAGCCGATCACACCGGCACCGTAAACAGTCAGCGTGCCAGGGAGGCTTTGCATCTGCAGGACCGTATCGCTATCCACCACACGGGAATTGTCGAAAGGAACATCTTCGGGATGGTAAGGATGCGAACCGGAGGCGATAACAAAATAGTTTGCCGAGCAACTGCGCTGGTTGCCCGCTGCATCAGAGATTTCGATGTTGTGCGGGCCGGTAAAGCGGGCAAACCCACCGATGATTGTAATATTGTTGCGCTCGTAAAAATCTTCGCGATCGCGCACCTGATTATCAACCACACTCTGCATTGCGGTCATCAAGTCATCACAGGTCACTCGACCAGGATGCCGACCACGGTCAAAGAGACGGTGCTTCTTTTCCTCTGAGTACTGGCGCACCACATGAATAAAGGTCTTGCTCGGAATCGTCCCCAGGTGAGTACAGCCGCCCCCCACCAGAAAATGATTCTCGACGATAGCAACCGACTTACCTGACTTGGCCAGCTTGATTGCTGACCCTTCGCCGCCGGGGCCGCTCCCTATCACAATGACATCAAAGTGGTTTTTCAATACTTCCATAAGAATTCCTGGCTCACGTAGCAGGGTAAATAGACAGACTCATTAAGAATAAAGGAAAGTGGGTACTTTGCAACAGCCTTCAGAAAGGGCGACAACAGCTACCCTTTCCAGAGGAGGACAACTCTGATTCAAAAACAAAGACCCGATCGTTACCGTCCGGCCTTCATTCTGTATGGCGGAGGAGGGTTTTTTTATTACAATTCAGAGGTAGATATAATTTCGTTTTTTTGCGAATCGGGAGCCTTCAAAACAATGCAGGAGGATTTATAGGATAGCAGCTCCTTCAATTCAGCGAACCTTGCTCCTTACCCGGCTCACTGCCAACCTTACAGGCACTTATCATTTCAACAGTTCTAATCCTCTGGGTAAACCTATTATTGACAGAGTAATATTAGTTAGTTAGATTAAAATTTGGAGTTTTCATATATTATTGAGAATCAGGAATTCCACTAACTGAGCGGCGGGAGCGTGGTTTATATGCTGGCCATCCGTTAAGTTGCGGATGGCTTTTTGGTTTCTACATCATTTATGTGATGTGTAAAAGCGGGAACAGTACAATTCTCCGCGCCAATCCTGGAGCTTTCAATGGCGAAAACATACCTTCAGAAACAACCCTTCTGCAAAACCTCCTTAGCGGCAAGCTACACCCTTTATGAGTCAGAGACTTCCGTTGCCCAGTACTGCGATGCTCATTATGGCCCAGACAAGCTTGGAATCGCTAACTTCCCGGCACATATGGCTCATCTCTGCGCGAGTGCGATGCTGGGTAAACCGAAGCGTAGCGCCCTTGATTTAGGTTGCGCAGCAGGTCGTGCCAGCTTTGAGCTGGCGACCTGCTTTGACCAAGTCACCGGTATTGATTTCTCCTCGCGCTTTATTGAAATCGCCAGTCGACTCAAAGAACGGGGCAGTATCGGCTACAGACTCATCGAAGAGGGAGAACTGATCTCCGATCACGAGGTCCTTCTTTCCGACTTCGGCCTGGAGGCAACTGCGCACAGGGTCACCTTTTGCCCAGGAAATGCCGAGCGACTCGACATACATTGCCACTGCCACGATCTGGTGTTGGTCGCAAATCTCATCGACCGTCTCTCCAAGCCAGGAAAATTCCTTTCAGAAATCCACAAGTTATTGGTTGTCGGTGGCCTGCTGGTCATTTCATCGCCTTACAACTGGCTGGATCATTTTACCCCTCGACAACAGTGGCTGGGTGGCCGATTCCGTGTCGGCACTCCTATTACTTCTCTGGTCGGGTTAAAGAAGAAACTCGCAAAACATTTTGACGCAGTATCTGAACCTCAGGATGTGGAGTTCGTGATTCGCAAGACGGCTCGTACGTTCCAGCACAATATTTCCCAAGTGACCATCTGGAGGCGGGTCTGCTGACGACAAAACGGCTTATTATTGATAGTGGTATTCAGGAAGCTGATTAATCCACAAATTGAAGGCCACCAGGGGACGATCCTTGGTGGCCTTTTATTGTTTATCAGGGGTAGCAGTAATTTTGCATTTCAACAAATCTTAGCACACCAAAACAATGTGAGAGGATTTCTAGCAAAATCCTCTAGAATGAATCAAGCTGTCTGCCTCGTTATAATTCATTCCTAAATATCAAGATATATAATAAAGTATAGAACAACTGCTCTTACCATGTAGAGCCAAATTCATTGACCGCGGATCACTATGGATCTTCAGCAAGGACACGAAACAATAGGGCAACTGGTCGCTGCTTGGCAGAGTTTTAGCATGTACCCGGCCAAACACCCTGCTTGCTTTCAGAGGATAAAGCAGTGCTACGAACAACTGTCTATGCTGCTGATGCAGCAGCCAAAAATTTGTATTGGCATAACAGAAGAAACTCTTTTTGTAGATGAATACCTCTTCACCGACCCATACATTTCAGAGACAGAAGCCATAGACATTCTGAATG
Organism: uncultured Lysobacterales bacterium; assembly: GCA_937974465.1. Taxonomy (GTDB): domain Bacteria; phylum Pseudomonadota; class Gammaproteobacteria; order Xanthomonadales; family SZUA-36; genus SZUA-36. Next base: position 3,868 of record CALJWY010000229.1, read on the forward strand.
ACCTTGGACTCAAAGGTCTCGAAGTAGTACGTGGATTGACGCTTGAGGAACTGAATCTTTTTTTTGCTCTGAGCGTTTACTGTCTTAAGTCAGACAAAAAGATTGAGAATGCTCACGATCTTAAAAAGCTGCACCATCTGCGTATTATCACTTTAAAGGAAGAAGATGAAAAACCGCGTGCTGTCTATAATGCCGCGATGCAAGCTATTGACCAGGTTTTTAATGACATTAAGGGAGGACGTGTTCCTTCAACAGAAGGCCTTCGCAATGTTTCAAAAAGTATGGTTCAGTCAGTTCTGCGTGAGAAACATGCCTTGTTTGCACTAGCCCAGATCAAGGACTATGACAATTACACATTCAACCATTCGGTAAATGTTGGCATTATTTCACTGACCGTTGGTCATGCCTGCAACATTGACCCAAAACAGCTCCCTCTACTGGCCTTTGGCGGCATGGTGCACGATATCGGCAAGCTGAAAATATCCTCGAAAATTCTTAACAAGCCAGGGAAATTGACCAAGGAAGAATATGATTTGATGAAAAATCACCCTGTTGCTGGAATGGACTTAATCTCCAAGGTTGAAGGT
>CALJWY010000230.1 GCA_937974465.1 uncultured Lysobacterales bacterium
AGTCGTTCACAAACCCAGTCAACCGAAGATCCGGACCTGTCACAGGCAGACCCACTGTTACATTACTCCAATGACCGCTGGTTCCCCCCGGATACGGAGGGCCGGTACAGAAATGCAATGGATTTTCTTGAATCCTACCTGACGCGCTTATCAGACCCAAATCAACCAAATGCACAATTTTACGCACGCGCCGATAACCTCAGTGAGTGGTTGGGTTTGGTCGAAAAGCGACTGGGCTCCCTGTCTCAGCGTCTGTCTGCAAGTGTGGGACAGGAACGCCTGAATACCGACCTGGCTGGCGATTCCGCGGCAACCCAGTCCACCTCGACACCGGGTGAGATGGAGGTTAAAACCAGCTGGACCATGGTTGATGATGTGTTTTATGAAACACGCGGAACTACCTGGGCCCTGGTGCATTTCCTGAAAGCCATGGAAGTCGATTTCTACGATGTTCTACGTAAGAAGAACGCCCTGGTAAGTTTCAGGCAGATCATACGTGAACTGGAATCCACCCAGGAAGCACTGCACGCACCCATGGTCTTAAACGGCAACAAGTTTGGTGCGTTTGCCAATCACTCGCTGGTAATGGCCAACTATATCTCGCGGGCCAACGCCGCCATTATGGATATGCGTTTTCTATTACAACAGGGTTAGCTCATAATGGCGTTTTGATTTGCCTGGGCCATTTTGGAGCGCAATCGTCACTTGAGTATAGAAATCATTCAAAACCCTTTGTCCTACACACAAAGGCTTGAAGAGCGCGATACCCATTCCATCAACCTGGTGGTAATTCACTGCACCGAACTGCCTGACCTGGGAAAGGCACGCCAGTGGGGTGAGAAAGTCATGCACCCACAAACCCAGACCGGCAATAGCGGTCATTTTTATATTGACCGTGATGGCCTTTTGGAACAATGGGTTCCCGTCTCCCGTGTTGCTCACCATGTACGAGGTTTCAATGCTGGTAGCATCGGCATAGAACTGGTCAATCGGGGTCGCTATCCCGACTGGTTCAATTCCGGCAACCAACAAATGAACGAACCCTATTCGGATCAACAAATTCTCTCCTTGATCCAGCTGCTGCAATACCTGGTGGGGAGTTTGCCGGGTTTGAATCGAATTGCCGGACATGAAGACCTTGATACCCAAAAGATGCCATCGGACGATGATCCTGATATTTTGATCCAACGAAAACTTGATCCTGGGCCACTATTTCCGTGGTCAACGGTTCTGAAAAACTCTCAACTTAAGCGCGTAACGAACATAATCCAATGAAAATAAGAAATATTTGTGTGTATTGTGGATCCAGCCCGGGACAGAATCCTGCTTACGCCCATGCTGCAACCCTATTGGCAAAAGCCCTCTGCAAGCGTGACATTGGCCTGGTATTCGGCGGTGGCGCGGTCGGTATCATGGGGATTGTGGCAGACGCTATGCTCGAAAACGGCGGTGAGGTCACCGGTGTTATCCCCAAGGCCCTGGCAGTGAAGGAGTTGGCCCATTACGGCCTCACCGAGCTGCATGTTGTTGCTTCCATGCATGAGCGCAAGGCCATGATGGCTGAGCTCGCTGATGGCTTCATCGCCCTGCCGGGTGGTTGGGGCACGCTGGAAGAGATATTTGAAATGTTGACCTGGGCGCAGCTCGGTTTTCATGAAAAACCATGTGGCTTGCTCAATATCGATGGGTATTACAATGACCTGATCGGGTTCCTCGAAAACGCCTTTGAGCAGCAGTTTGTCAATCCGCTATATCGCCCCATACTGATGCAAGCAGACCAACCCACTCAACTGCTGGATTTATTTGCCGGTTACCAGGCTCCCAAGGTTCGCAAGTGGATGGGGGAAGACGAGTTATAGGAGCTTATTTGATGAAATGTTTGATTGTTTTGTTTTTGACCCTGACCTTGATCAACCCTGCACTGGCCAAAGAGTCCAGGCAACAAAAGCAGGACCGCCTGGATGGGGCCTGTGAAGTCGCACGACAAAAGAAACTGGCACCCATTCGCAAGCAGTTTGTAGACGAGTGTGTCGCCAACAAAGAACAGGCCAACCGTAAAGAGTGCGAAAGATTTTATGCGGACTACGGCGCCAGGACTGGTGGGCGAGCACCCCTGTTCTATGATCTGCCTGAATGCGTGACCGCATTTGAATACCGACAAGGTGTTCGAAACCGGAGCTCTTAAGCGCTTCAGGAGCAACATGGCTGTGCCATGTGATCGCCACTAACCTGGTGCGGCCCAATGCGGCATTGTGGTCACAACTGGCCGCTGAAAATGCCATTAATTACGATGCAGTACACTAGCATCCATGAAAGCAACAACCCCTGCCTTTCTCAGCTATGCGTTCCGACCGTTTTTTCTTTTAAATGGATGTTTTGCCGTGCTGGCGGTGTCTTTGTGGGTGATGAGCCTGCATGGGTCCGTGCAGCTATCCTTAACGCCACTTTGGCATAGCCACGAGATGTTGATAGGTTTTGCCATGGCTGCTGTCGCCGGCTTCAGCCTGACTGCGGTGGCAAACTGGACCGGGCGGCCGCCAATTCAGGGCTCTCCATTGGCTGTACTGGTATCGAGTTGGCTACTGGGGAGACTGGCCATGTTGCTTTATTCGGGCTTACCCGCCGAATTGGTTTTTTTGCTGGATATGCTGTTTCCTATTCTGCTTTTCGTATTGCTTGGGCGTGAGATCATCGGTGGCAGGAGCAAGCGCAACTACCCACTGGTGGCCATCATGTTTATCGTCATGGTCTTAAACATCCTCTATCACGCAGGCGTCAACCAATGGTTACCGGCTACCGAGCGCTTGGCCATATACCTGCTGATTCATAGCATTCTTCTTCTGGTCGCGATCGTAGCGGGTCGTATTACACCGGCGTTCACCGGCAACTGGTTACGCCAGCAGGGCGAGACCGATCTCCCGGTAAACAACGACCGGGTCACCAGTTTGGCCCTGGCTTCAACTGTTCTTGTCGGTCTCGCCGCCAGTTTCTTTCCAACCCATATAATTACCGCTTACCTGGCGTTTGCTGCAGCACTGGTACATGGCTTCAGGTTGAGTCGCTGGAAAGCTTTTTCGACGCTATCGAATCCATTGTTGTTTGTCTTGCATGCAGCCTATGCCTGGCTTCCGATTGGTTATTTCCTGTTGGGTTGCTCTGTTTTTGGCTGGGTTTTCTCATCCACCGCCGCCCTGCATGCCCTCACCATGGGTGCCATTGGCAGCATTGTCCTTGCGGTCACCACCCGCGTCGCCCTGGGTCACACCGGCCGGCCACTAAAAGCTGCCAGGGCAACTGTCGTTGCTTATTGGCTCCTGTTATTGGCTGTTCTGACACGCGTGCTGGGACCCCTGGCCGCCGGCAACTATCTTTTGATAGTCGATCTTTCCGCGCTGGGTTGGGTTGCGGCTTTTGCGATTTTTACCTGGGTGTATTGGCCGGTTCTCACCCGGCCGAAAACGGCCAAGTAAAGGAGTTGTTTTAACCAATCAGAGCCGCACCAGGGCAGGTGTTCGGGGTTTTGAGAATACTTTTGAACGCCCAACTCAAAATCGTAGCGAAATACCGCTTAATATGGCACCTTAAACACCGACCGCAAAAAAGGAATAACGAATATTATGAACAGGTTTTCGATTAACGGGCGCGCGTTTGTGTACCCAATCACACTCCTTTTACTGATTTCAGTTACCAACTTATGGGCCGTTGAAGGCAACACGGTTGCACGCATACTTGTCAGCGGACAAGGTAGCACTGATATTGGAGCGGACATGGCTGTGCTTACCCTCACGGTAACCAGGGACGCAGAAACAGCCAGGGCCGCGCTGGATGCCAATTCTGCCGCCATGAGTGATGTGCTTGCCGCCATGAGGTCGGAAGGTATCAAGGATCGTGATCTGCAGACCTCGGGCTTTTCCATTCAACCCAGGTATTTTTATCCACCCAATAAACCATCGACCAATCACGAGCCGCCGCAAATTGTTGGTTATACGGTCCGTAACAGTTTGACCGTGCGGATCAGGGATATCAGTGCGCTTGGTGAGATTCTGGACACCTCGGTCACGTTGGGGGTCAATGAAGGCGGAAACATCATGTTTACCAATGATGATCCCTCTTCCGCTATTACACAGGCTCGCATCATGGCCGTGAAAGACGCCACTGCAAAGGCCAAAACCCTTGCAGAGGCCGCCGGGGTAAAGGTGGGCAAGCTGCTGGAAATGTCTGAGCAAACCCACAGCCCGCGCCCCATGCAAATGGTAAGAGCCGAAAGGTCTATGGCTATGTCTGCAGACTCTGTACCTGTGGCCGCAGGTGAAAACACCTACAAGGTTACAGTCAACATGTCTTTTGCAATTGACCAGTAGAACTGCCGCCCCGAAAAACTGGTGATGGAGCCGAGCAGATGTATGTCACCGGCCAGGCCGGTGGCCGTTGGCCGTTGGATGATAATGGCTTAACAGGCAAACTTCTTAAAAACGGGTTTTTTGAGACCTGACTGAACCAATAACCAGGTGATGCGGCTAGCAGGTTAATAACCAGCTGCTTTATGATCTCACACAGCCCGGACCCTGAGATTAATTCGTCTTATCACCTGGCAATATTCAAAGCGCCGGTTCATCACCGGAGTGAATTGAGTATAGACTTTGATATTGGCGTTGGCGCCAAAAACGGAAACAACCAGGATATCGCAATGACTGAAAAAATAGCCGTAGGTAAGCCTTTGGTGGTATTACACGGTGACGAGATGGCGCAAGTTGCCTTCGATCGCATCATCAAGCAATTTGTAGATACTTACCTTGATATTCCCCTGGTGGAAATCGATCTGTCGGCAGAAAACCGCCTGCTCAGCAACGGACAGGTGGTAGTGGAAGCCATCGAGGCGCTGAAACGGCATGGTGTTGGCATTAAGAATGCTGGAATGACGGTCAATCGCGACCAGTTAGACGAGTTGCTGGCCAGGCATAGCCACATCAAGGAAGATGAACTGCACCGCTTGGCGACCCGGTCACCCAACGGTGCCATTCGCAAAGGTATTCACGGCAACATCATTCGCGAAGATATACCTTTCCGCAATATCGAGGTCAAACGTCCCGCCTGGCAGGGTCGCGACATTGACGTCTTCACCATGGACCATGGCGGCATCACCGACAGCCACAACGAGTTATCCAAGGCGACCGGTGTAGCAAAACTGGTGTTTGTGGGCAGCAGCGGCGAGCCCGTTGAACTGCACCGCCGCTTCATCAGCAAGGGTGATCCCTGGCTGATTGGCAGTAACGACATGCGCGAGGTTCGTGCTTGGGCGCACGCCTTTTTCAAGCGCGCCATCGATGAAAAGCGAGACGCCTACCTGGGCTTGAAAGATACGGTGATCCCGGGCTACGACGGTGTGATGCGGGAGGCCATCGAGGGCATTTATGAGCGCGACTACCAGGCTCAATTTTCTGAACTTGGTCTTGGTTATCACTATGAGTTGATTGACGCACAGGCAGCACGCATTGTGTCCAACCCGCCCGAGCGGGCACTCTGGGGTGTGCCGGACAATACCAGTGGCCACAAACTATTCGAACTTGTCAACCAGCTCAAGGTAACCGGCATCCCGAACCGTCGGGCAGCAGTTTCAATTTCCCGCATGAGCGCCGGTGGCGGCGATCAGTACGGCAGCTTCAATATGCCCGTGGATGAAGACGGTATCGTCAAGGTGATACTTGACGGCGACGAAAAACATGCTCGTCGTGTCAATAAAGGCGACCCGGTGATTTTTATGTCCAACGATCGCGAAGCCATCAAGGATTGGGTCAGCCAGGTGTTTCGCGACGCTTCCATCAATGACAAAGAGGTCTACTTTGGCCTCAAACGCGAGTACATGGCCTACGACGATGTTTTCAGCACCGTCATCTACGAAGTCCGGACAGAATTGGCGCAGCACGACACACCGCCTCCGTCCTTCATGATCATGCGCCCCTCCAGCCAGCTGAAAAAGATGATCACAGATCCACCGCGCAACGCTTCGTATCCAGCTCAAAACCTCGACGGGGATATTTTCTCGGATATCTCGGCTGCACTGGGTGGCAGCCTTGCCACTGCCAGTTCGATCATTGAGAGCAAGGACGGCACCATGCTCTTTGAGGCTCCGCACGGTACAGCACACGATTTATACCTGAAATATCTTGCAAGTGACGGTAAAGAAGCATTGTTTAATTCCTCCGCGCTTCTTTACGCCCTGGCCAATGCGCTTGAAACCATCAGCAATCGCTCAGCTAATGACAAACTGCATGGCTATGCCTCCGCGCTAAAGCTGGCACTGATTGACACGGTTGACCAGGGAACGATCACCGGTGATTTGAAGGGTAAAACCAACGACCCCGGGAATGAGACGCTGGTCGATATGTTTGGTTTCCTGGATGCCGTCGAGGAAAATCTTAAAACGGCTGTGCGTTAGCGTAACAATAATTGGATCAAATTGAACCACGAAGCGCTTTTCACCGAATCAGTTCGGTGTGCTTAAACACAGGATTTTTGGCAGTTCGAAGTGACAGGTACATAGAGATGAAAGGTGCGGGTAGACGCCGGTAAATACTGGCAAATAACCGCGTGTAATTAACAAATTGTACGCAGTACAGCATATGTACTGAGTGTGCGCTTGTAGCCGAAGGCGGATGCGCGCCGCTGGTCAAAATTAATGATTTTAAAGGCTGCTTCCGACGCAAAGGAATGGTGGTTCACTTTGGTCGGGTCGCTTTCCAATACTGCATAAATAAAGGATAAGATTAGACTCAATGAGCAACGCTACAAACAATAAAAAAAGAAAGTTAACACTTGCTCACTACGTGCGCCGTCGTAATGGTGTGCCTTTGGGTGGTTCCGGCTCTCTAAGAAACATGCTTTATCGTTCCCTGGGTGCTGGTACATTCGCAGAGTTCTGGCGGTACTGGAACCCGGTGTGGGGTTACTATCTGGGCAGATATGTATATACGCCACTCAAGCACTGGCTACCATCGTCAATGGGGCTTGTTATGACATTCCTGGTCAGTGGTGCTTTGCACGATGCCGTCGCATCCGCGGTAACCGGGCGAATGGTGTTCATCCTTACTCCCTGGTTTTTCTTAATGGGGGTGGGTGTTGTAATTGGTCAGGCGCTGCGAATTAATTACTCATACTTTGTGTGGCCCATCCGCGCATTTATAAATATTTGCTATATCGGTATGAGCTTGGCTCTTACCTACGCAATAACGGCATAACGCACCAACCCGGGTTCCGCAATTGACCGCTAGCCGTATCTCACATTACTGAAACTCCCAGGAAATGAATGGCTGCTATGCACTCCGAAGCGGACGTTCACGCCCGGTGAATGGCTATAGCCGCTTCCGGCCAGAAACGGCCCCGCAGGTAACCGTCAATCTATGCTATTCAACGATTCTTTTGGTATTTGTTGGTCAAGCAACTATGCTTAACAACAATAACGGATACAAAGAAGTCAACCCTTGTCATTATTCAAAGAACTAAAACGCCGCAATGTTTTCAGGGTAGCCGCCGCCTACTTCATTATCGGGTGGCTGATCATGCAAGCCGGCGACGTGTTGGCACCTGCCTTGCGTCTGCCCGAATGGATCACCAGTGCGCTGGCATT
>CALJWY010000231.1 GCA_937974465.1 uncultured Lysobacterales bacterium
CCATTCTTCGCGTTCAAACACAACCATGCTGTCGGGTTTGCCCCTGGATTGAATCGAAGGCTCCAGAACCCAGTGGAAATCCTGGCCGCTGACATCGCGGTTACCGGTTTTTAACAGGTAGCGGGTCACGAATTCGGTTCCATCCGCCACTTTAACGCCGGATTCGCGTAAACGCTGTGCGGTAATTTTCTCTTCTTCACGAATTTGCCCGGCCAGGATCTGTTTGGGGTTATCGCCTTCCTGGTAGACGATTTGTTCCACCGGTAACGGCCAAAAATGCCCCATGCCACGCACACCAATCAATAACAGCAGACCGACAACCAACAAGATACTTGCGCTCACCGCTGCCGCATTCAGCCATACCCAGGGCGTTCCATCTGCTATCCATTTTGCCAGTGATTTCATTTTGCACGCCTCACAGTGAACTGTACTTTTCGCGCAGACGTTGACGAATCAACTCGGCCCCGGTGTTTACGACAAAGGTAAACATAAACAGCACCAGTGCGGCCAGGAACAGGATACGGTAATGCGAACTGTTCATTGCGGACTCCGGCATCTCTACCGCGATATTGGCTGCCAGTGTTCGCATGCCTTCAAACAGGTTCCAATCCATGATCGGTGTATTACCGGTGGCCATCAAAACAATCATTGTTTCACCCACCGCGCGGCCCAGACCGATCATGACAGCCGAGAACATTCCGGGGCTTGCCGTTGGTAAAACGACCCTGACCATGGTTTGCCACGGTGTTGCCCCAAGCGCCAGTGAACCATCTGAAAGTGACTTTGGAACACCGTAAATGGCATCCTCGGCAATTGAGAAAATGGTGGGAATAACAGCAAAACCCATCGCACAGCCGACCACCATCGCATTTCTCTGGTCATAGGAAATACCGGCTTCCCGACTTAACCAGGTCCGCAGATCGCCCGCGAAGAACAGGTTTTGAATGGGGTCTGCGATTGCAAGCGAAAAAACGCCCAGGAGAATAAGCACGGGAATCAAAAGTAGCGGCTCCCAGCCCTCTTTCACATAGTCTTTAAGCGACCACTCGGCTCGTGTCCAAAACCACGCGAATACCAACAAACCGGCCGGCATAACCAACATCAGGGTAAAAATGCCGGCGAGATTTTCCTCCAGGAAAGGGGCAAACCACAAACCTGCCAGGAAACCCAGGATTACCGTCGGCAATGCCGCCATGATTTCGATGGTTGGCTTAACCATTTTGCGCAATCCGGGCGACATGAAGTAAGCAGTAAATGCTGCTCCTGCCAAAGCAAGGGGTAAGGCAAACAGCATCGCGTAAAGCGCTGCCTTCAAGGTGCCGAATGCCAACGGCGTCAAACTGAACTTCGGCTCAAATGAATTACTGGATGCAGAAGACTGCCAGATATATTCGGCTTGTGGGTAATTCTCGTACCAAACCTTTGACCACAGGGATGAAAATGAAACCTCGGGATGCTCATTGTCTATGTCCAGAAAGCCGACTTGCCCTGCCGCATTGATAACCAGCAAACCCGACGCCCGGGGCGCCAAAGCCATGGCGGAAGGCTCTCCGCCTGCGAGTTGATGCGATAGCACCAGTCGTCCGGCGGTGCTGTGGTAGATGCTCAACATGCCGTTGCCGTCTACCGATATGAATCCCTTGCGGCGTTGCTCCGGCAGAATTTTTCGTATCGCCGATTGTTGGCCATCAAATTGTCGAATCATTTGCAGACTGAACTGGTTATCTTCGTCCCGAACCGGGAATAGTTGGTGAATCGTCCCGTTGGCGTCACCGGCCAGTAAAGAGATACCACCCAGCAGCATATTCATGCTGGTAATACCGGCTTCCGATACTTTGACGACCTGGGTTTCCTGCATACCTGCAGTTTTAATAAAGTGAACCTGACCACTGGCATCACCGAGATATAACCAACGATGGTCATCACTCACGGCAATTGCACTAATTTCAAAATCGACATCCAGCGTCCGCATGGAGGTATCCAGGCTGATCTCCCCGCTGAGGAAATTCTCCTGTTTCGCATTCCACTCCAGCCGCACACGGCCGCCGGACCCTGCCGCTACCAGCACCATTTCCGTCTCGCTGTCAGATAATGCAAGGCCGATAAATTCTCCTCCCGGCATTAAATCGCGCGTCTCTTTGCCATAGGGGAAGTCCAGTGTTGGAATAATCTCCCGCTGCTCTATACCTGCTGAAAAATCTGTCTTGTAGCTGTGGCGAAATAAAACGACCTTGCCATCATCAAATGCCACGGCTTGCAGGCCGCTGTTGGCCTGATCGGTGGCCACTTCTGCAACGGTGTGCCCCGGTTCGCGAAGACCAATTGATTCAATTGCCGTCAGTCCATCCACTTTGAAGAATTCCGCGGTGCCGTCCCGGTCAATCCTGAGCGCCACTTTCTGTTGTTCTTCGATCGACAGGAATACATTATTGCTTTGCCCCCAATTGGGCTGGCTTCCTATTGACGTCTCCTGCGCTGATGCCGGTAAAAATAATGGAGCCACCACGAACAACAGGTAAAAGAGAATCAACAGGACTGCTGAGATCACCACCAGGCCACCGAGTCCAATGACCTTCCTGGCCAGAAGATCCTTGCGACTGCGCCAGCGATGAAAGTTCTCGGAACGAACGGCGATCTTGGCCGGGCCGACATTGGGGGATGAATTCATGGTAAGTATGATAGTCAGGCAATGTGACAATTTTGTTACAATGCGAAATGATCAATGATGTAATATAACCGCGGTAATCCAGTCGCCCCGACAGCGATCGCTGCTAGCAAGTTGGAGAGAATAATGTCAGGTAGTTATTTTAGCGCTATCTTCGGAAAATCACCCGTCACGCCATTACAGGAACACATGGAAAAAGTGCTTTCATGTGTCAGTGAGCTGGTGCCCTTTACCAAGGCAGTATTGGCCGATGACGCGGTGGCCCGGGCTGAACACCATAAGAATATTGTCATGATGGAAGAAGAGGCTGATGCCCTCAAAAAAGAACTCCGTTTACGCTTGCCGGTTAGCCTTTTCATGCCCATAGACAGGCGTGACGTCCTGGAGGTACTGACCATGCAGGACATGGTTGCAGGCAGTGCAAGAGACGTTGCGGGAATCATAACCGGGCGCAATATGCAGTTTCCTAAATCACTGGCAAAAGGCTACAGGAAACTGGTAAAGCGCTGCATTTCAGCATGCCAACAAGCACATGTTGCGATCTGCGAACTGGATGAACTCATCGAAACCGGTTTTGGGAAAGTTGAACGCAAACGGGTTGGCCGCTTGTTGATCAGGCTTGATGTCATCGAGAAAAACACCGATGAGCTCCAGGTAAAACTGCGTGATGAACTGTTCAAACTTGAGAATGAACTGCACCCGGTCAATATCATGTTTCTTTACCAGGTCATTGACAAAACCGGGGCCATTGCAGATCGCGCCCAGCGTGTGGGAAGTCGCCTTCAATTGATGTTAGCCAAGTAAACCTCAGGAAGAAAAAAAACAATGGAATTTTCATTTTGGTATTTGGGTCTGGCGGCCGCGTTCGGCCTCTTCATGGCTTGGGGTATTGGCGCCAACGATGTTGCCAACGCAATGGCAACTTCTGTAGGTGCAAAAGCGTTAACCATCAAACAAGCAATCATCGTCGCAGCCGTATTTGAATTTGCCGGCGCCTTTTTAGCCGGCGGACAGGTCACCTCCACGATTCGAAAAGGCATCATTGATGCGACTGCAATCAACGGTAATCCGGAGTTGCTGGTCTACGGCATGCTCGCCGCATTGCTCGCCGCCGGCATATGGCTTCTTGTGGCCTCCAAAAATGGCTGGCCCGTCTCAACCACCCATTCAATTGTCGGCGCCATCGTTGGTTTCGCCGCCGTCGGTATCGGGGTTGAATCGGTTCACTGGTCAAAGGTGGCAACCATTGCCGCATCCTGGGTTGTGTCACCACTTCTGTCAGGATTTTTGGCGTTTTTCATTTTCATGAGTGTACAAAAGCTCATTTTGAGTAAAAAAGATCCACTCAAGTACGCAAAAAAATACGTTCCTTTCTACATATTTTTTGTCGGGTTTATCCTCGCCTTGGTGACATTGCTTAAAGGCCTGAAGCACATCGGCCTGGATTTGTCCTTTGGCGAGGCTGTCATAATCGCGGGTGTCTGCGGTTTGATCACGATGGCCATCGGCGCATTTGCCATCAAGAGAATCAAGATAGACCCGGATGAAGACTCCGATTTTCGCTTTACCAATGTAGAGAAAATCTTTGGCATCCTGATGATTTTCACGGCGTGTGGAATGGCGTTCGCACACGGTTCAAACGATGTTGCCAACGCGGTCGGACCAGTAGCTGCCATCGTCAGCATAGTCAAGACTGGTGCAGTTGCACAAAAATCAGAGCTGGCAACATGGATTCTCCTGCTGGGTGGTATTGGTATCGTTTTGGGCCTGGCGACCTATGGGTGGCGCGTGATGGCCACGGTAGGAAAGAAAATCACCGAGTTGACACCATCACGTGGTTTTGCCGCTGAACTCGCCGCCGCATCAACCGTTGTCATTGCGTCAGGAACCGGTATTCCTGTTTCAACCACACATACCCTGGTAGGCGCCGTCCTCGGCGTTGGTATAGCGCGTGGCATTGGCGCCATCAACCTGCGTGTCGTTCGCAATATCATGTTGTCCTGGATCGTCACTTTACCCGCCGGTGGCATACTCGCCATCCTGTTCTTCTTCCTGCTTAAGGGAATGTTCTATAACGGCCCGGCCATTTAGGGCCTGTTTGCACTGACGTCGCAATGTGAGCAGCAGCAATAAAACGCCATTGGCAGCACTGGAGTCCCAAATTGCTGCCTTACAAAAGGAACTGGGTATATCAGCAAGTTATGCCGCAGCACACAAGCTTAAACCGTGCATGGAGTGTGCTGACCTTGTATCGATCGGTAAGGATATATTTGACCGTAACCAGCGTCTGACCCCAGGCGCCGCGCGGGCATGGGCCGACATGAAATCAGCCGCAACAATTGATGCTGTTGAATTACAGGTAGTATCAGCCTACCGGTCGATTGAATACCAGGCCAGTATCATCAGAAAAAAACTTTTGGCGGGCCAGGAGATAAAAAGAATTTTGGAGGTATCGGCCGCACCCGGATACAGCGAACACCATACTGGTCGTGCGCTGGATATATCGACCCCGGGCTATCAGCCCCTTGAAGAAGAATTTGAAAACAGCGATGCTTTTCAGTGGCTGCAAACCTCGGCCGCCCGATTTGGTTTCAAAATGTCCTTTCCAAGAAACAATCCGCACCAGCTGGCCTATGAACCATGGCACTGGTGTTGGTCAGCCGGGAGCAGTGACCATTTAAAGGTCTAGTGAACCCTGACAGGCGCCCCATCCGGTGACACGCTAATCTTATGCGAGAGGGGGTTCAGATCGAAGGGCAGCTGGATATTAGATAGCCCCATACGTGTCAGCAAACCTCTCAACTCCTGGGCCAGCAAGGGGTAAATCTGCCGCGCCAGGGTCGCGTGATGGCTGGTGAATTCAGAAATATCCAAGGGTTCGCCTGATGTCTGCTGGTAGACCGTCTCGATACCCACCTTGGCCTTGAATGCAGGCCCCGCGTCATCGGCGGAGTTTCCGACACAGTTGAGGCGGGCACTGACCTGGTAAGACGGCAATTGATCACCCGAACTTTTTTCCATAAGCCGGGGGGTCAGATTCATTTCAACCTTCGCATCCTGCATGGTGCCTTCGCGGGAAACACGCAGTAGCTCACCTTTCAGAAGTGAAACCTGGAAATGCTGGAGGATAAAATGGTCAAGCAGGTTCATATGAACACCCGTGGTTGTTTTCAATGTAACAACATGCGGTAATTTTTGCGTTTATTCAAGCCCCGCCATAAACCACCCGGGCAGACTCATCAATCATCTGCCACGCGCCAGAAGTACCAGCTGGCAACGGAGCGGTATGGGGCAAGGTGTCCGGTTACCTCTATTACCTGGTCTGGTTTAGGCAATTCAGGCAGCCTGTAAGTGTGCTGCACACCCTTTTGAATACCCAGGTCGGTTGCAGGCATGATGTCGGGCCGCCCCAGTGCAAAAATCAGGTGCATCTGGGCTGTCCAGGGACCAATGCCCCGCACCCGGCAAAGGCTTTCAATCACGGCAGCATCATCCAGGTTGGCCATCTTTCGCCTGTCGGGCAAACTTCCCGAACAGACATGCTCGGCCAGGTCAATAATTGACAGGGCCTTGCTATTGGACAAACCAACAGAGCGCAGTGTCTGCACGGGCATGTTGACGGCCACCGCCGCACTTGGCGTATGGTCTTCAAACAGAGCTTCGAACCGGCCGTAAATCGTTGCTGCTGCTTTTCCGGACAGCTGCTGGTAGGTAATCGATCCTGCCAACGAGGTGAACAGGTCCCTGTTGCGGCTTACCTTTAATTGAAAAGCACCCTTGTCCCGAATGACGCCGGCCATCTGCGGACAAGCAGACTTCAAAAAATCAATTGATGCTTCCCGATTGTAGCGCAAACGGCTCATGGCTTACGCAACATCGAGAGTGCTGCAAGGAGCCATCCGGCCATCATGATAAAACCGCCTGCAGGAGCCAGGTAAGTCACTTTATAAGCGGTCATGACATGCTGGTATATGCTGCCAGAAAACATGACGGTACCCAGGATAATGAGCCATGCGGCCCAAAATAAAGAGCGCGAACCTGTCATGTTAAGTAATGCTGCAACACCGACAAGGGCTGCGGCATTGAACAGGTGTATATCAGAGCCGGTTTCCCAGACATCCTGCATACCGCGCATGTCTATCGCATGGCTACCCACGGCTCCCAGGATGACGGCAGAAAGACACAATACCGCAGCTATGCCTGCGATCAGCCGCGCTTGTGCGGTCACGATGTCGCTACCGGCTTTAACAGGTCCTCGGGTTTTTTCACGATTGCCTCATACTTGTATTTGGCAATGCCATACGCCCAGCCAGCCACCTTGCTGTTAATACTTTCAACCCTTTCCTGGGTATCGCGCATGGCCTGTTTGTCGACATCTCCTTCAGGGTTGTCTGGCGACTGCCCGGACAGGATGGCCGCTGCGGGATGGCTGGCCTTGAGACGCAATTGGTAGGTTCCATCTGATTCGACCAGGTCTGCAATGATCTCAACACCGGAAAATGTCAACAGGCGCATTCTGACAGCGCCCGTCCAATCCACGTTTTGCTCGGCCTGGACGGCTTCCATCTCCAGCATGGCAAAGACCGAGCCAAGTGAATTTACAGCCCAGCTGCTCTTCAGTTCCCGTCCCTGTTGCAGGCCGACGAGATCGAAATCTGTCTGGTCTGCCGAAATCCTGGTGACAAAAACCTTTTCCCCGTCCGGATGGATGACTTCAACTTCCGCAACTTCTGATGCACCTATGTCAATAATTACAGAATCAAGCCACTGCAGGGTTTCGGTCGGAACTTCAATGTTACGGTCAATCAATGCGCTGGCGGCCTCATCCTGCAAGCGAACATAGCGACCGGTCCGGCCCTCAGCCTCGTGGCCAACCAGGATAGCAGTGTGATGTTCTCCATAATGCAACCTGAGCAGGATGCTGGCAGCATTGGGGGCGCCTACATCCTCAACGCCAAGACGGGCATAGTACTCGGGCTTGTCGGTCTTGGTTTCGACCACTTTGGACTGAGCCAGGTCTACCAGCAGTTTCCTCAGTTTTGACCAGTCTGCCTGATAACCTGTCTGTTCAAGCAGCCAGATATCGCCTGATTTCCGCAAGCTGGCAACCTCTTCCTGAGCGGCCTTTATTATCTCAATCCGGTCTACGTTGTTGATCTCGGCTGACAGCTCCGGCACAAACATGGGTTCGGCAAGCTGTTCAACTGTCGAGGGCCGGTCGCTGCTAAACACCATGACCAGCACAGCAAAGACTGTCAAAACCGCCAGGTACAGAAAATTCCTTTTCATCAGCCTTCCCTCTCGTAACGTCTGCGCTGACGATGTCGAAACCAGGCCGCCGCCACTATGATCAGAATCGGCACCAGCACGATATTGATAAATTTCAGCCGCATTCCCAGCGCCTCAATATCCCGAGAAAGATCATGCTGAACCTGCCTCAGTTCGGCCCGGATCTGTAGCTTTCTGTCGATGAAACGCTGTACCTCCTGCTCCTGGCCTGAGGTCAACACCGTCAACTCATTGTCCTGCCTGGCCGATTGCATTTCCGTCAGCTTGCGCTCGGTTTCCTGCAATTCGGCCTGCAAGCGCTCCTCTGTATCACGGAATTGTGCTTCTGCAGACAACCTCAACTCATCAACCACTGAGAATGGCTGCACACTGTTGGCACGGGTGCGGATCCCGATCAGGTCAGAACTTCCCAAGAGCTGGTCTGCAAGGTTTGCCACCAGGGTGCCATTATCCGCGAATGAATTGGTAATCACCTGGCCGAGAAAATTCTGTTTTTGCACCCATAGACGGTCTGTCAGAATATCCGTGTCTGCAAATAACACCACGTTGATGCCCTTGTCACCGGATTCCGCCATGTGGCTGACCAGGGGTAGATCTGCAGGCGGCTCCGGGTATGCGCTTGGGGCTTCGCCAGTGATACGCGCCACCAGTGTGAAGCGGTCACCGGTGGGTTGGAAATCCTTGATCAGGTCTGCGGGGTTGGACAGGAAGCGTAGTCGCACCGCATCGATCGGCGCCGCATTCTCGCTGCTTTCAACCAGTGGCTCAAATACTGTACTGCTGTCCTCGAGAGGAGCCAGCCAACCTGCCGATGAGAAATTGACGGATTGCAGATCGGCGCTGGCAACATCACTGTCATTCATGCCATCGGCGTCCACCGAGAATATTCCCAGGTGCCGCACAGGTGGCTGACCCTGGGCGATACTCACCTGCAGGGCATAGGCCAGGTCACCAATCACCCTGTCGCTATCAAAAGCCACACCCCATGCGTCCAACAGGGGTCCGAGTGAAGAGCTTCCACCGGCGTTCATCCGCGCCATCGGGTCGCTCGGGTCACCTCCCATGTCAGCTTCTGCCAGGGGATCCATGAATACCAGTAAGCGCCCGCCCCGCAAGACCATCTGGTCAACCTGGTACAACAATTTTTCACTGAGATCCTTTGGATGAACCATAACCAGCAGATCAAGATCACCCGGTAGCTCATCACCATCCGCAGCAATATCCTGTATATCAAATAACTGGCTGAACTGTTGGTATATCACCCATGCCTCGCGCATAGTCTGGGTTGCGGGGTCGAAGCCGGGTTGCAGGTCCAGGCCGGATATCAGGCCGACTTTCTTCTGTTCGGGATGGGAAAGGGATGAGATGATCTTGGCCAGGTCATATTCAAGAAACTTTTCTTTTTCAGGTTGCAGAAACGGCATAACCTGCAAGTCATCCAGCGAATTGGTCCCGACCAGGCCAAAGTAGAGCATGTCACCAGCCGTACCTACCGGTACACCCTGCAGACCATACTGGGCGGCCTCGTCCTCCTGTGGAGAAAACGGTACCGGGTCGACCCTTTTCAACCTCAATTTTCCACCACTCCGATCTGCAAACTCATCCAGCATTTCTCCGGCCCAGCGGGCATAGCTGCGAAACTGTGGCAGTTCGCGACTGACATCTTCTGAGAAATAAAGATAGAGGTTGACCGGTTCATCCATGTTTTCAAGGATGTTGAGTGTTCCATCACTGAGCGTGTACAGGTTGTTTTCAGTCAGGTCAAAGCGCAAACCTTTCAGAAAAACGGATGACAGGATGGTCAATGTCACAAACAAAATGGCCAGCAACACCAGGATGCCTGCCGAAAAAGCTGAACGATTTCTCTGTTCCATTAGTCGGCCTTCTTCAAATCAAGTATCAGGACAGTGGCCAATAACCAGAATCCGATCATCAGCACAAAATAAACCAGGTCACGCAGGTCGATAACGCCCTTGGAAATATCTGCAAAGTGTTTCAGAAAACTCAGGCTGGCGATTCCATCCAGGATCACTTGCGGTGCCCAGCCATTGAAAAGGTTCATCACCATCGGCAAACCGCTTAACAGGAAAAGGAAACACACAACCACGCTAAGAATAAATGCCACGACCTGGTTGCGGGTCATTGCTGACATGCATGAACCGATCGCCAGAAAGCCCCCCGCCATCAGCCAGCTACCTATATATGCCGCCAGAATGACGCCGTTATCCGGATCTCCCAGGTAATTGACCGTCAACCACATGGGTAAAGTCAAAACCAGGGCGAGGCCAATGAATACCCAGGCCGCCAGGAACTTGCCCAGGACCGCCTGCGTTGTTGTCAGCGGAAGGGTGAATAGCAATTCGATGGTCCCCAGGCGTCGCTCCTCAGCCCACAAGCGCATGGAAATGGCCGGTACCAGGAACAGGTAAAGCCATGGGTGAAAACGAAAAAACGGATCGAGATCCGCGTACCCGCGCTCATAGAAATTACCCAGGTAAAAGGTAAATATTCCGGTCATCACCAGGAATATGATCAGGAAAACATAAGCCACCGGTGTTGCAAAATAACCGCTTAGCTCCCTGCGCATCACGTTATTAACAGCATTCATGTTGATGCACCTCCGCGGGTGATCTTGTGAAACACCTCGTCGAGCCTGCCGGCTTCAAGCCGCAGGGCGGAAACCTGCCAGCCATTATCGTTGATAGCCCGGGTAACCGCTGCAAACAGATCTGCCTGGCCGGCGGGAAACAGGATTAGCTCGCCCTCGCTGAGTTCCGCCCTGGCCACTTCCGGTAGTTCACTCAATGCACTGGCAACCTTTTCAGCAGACTCAACCACCAGCGATACCGCGTTGTGGTAGCGCGAACGGGAAATTAAACCCTGTGGTGAATCATCCGCCAGTAACTTGCCATGGGCAATGATCATGACCCGGTTACAGAGCGCCTGGACCTCTTCGAGAATATGTGTCGAGATAATGATGATCTTGTCTTTCGCCATATCCCTGATCAAATGCCGAACCTCGCGTTTCTGGTTTGGATCGAGCCCGTCCGTGGGTTCATCGAGAATTAAAATTTGCGGGTCATGAATAATTGCCTGGGCAAGCCCAACGCGACGTTTATACCCTTTTGACAGGGTCTCTATGACCTGGTGTTTGACTTCAACCAGGTTGAGTTTCTCAAGTACCCGGTCAACACTCGTGCGCACCTCACCCTTTTCGATTAACCTGGCGCGGGCCACAAAGGTGAGGAACTGGCGCACGGTCATTTCTCCATAGCTCGGGGCACCTTCGGGCAGATAGCCAATTTTCTTGCGCGCCACGACTGAATTTTCAACCGCGTCAATACCATCAATCATGGCTGTCCCGGAGGTCGGCACCAGGAATCCAGTCAGCATTTTCATGGTGGTGGACTTGCCAGCCCCGTTGGGTCCGAGAAAGCCCAGTACCTGCCCCGCTTCAACGGTAAAACTCAAATCATCGACGGCTTTTATCGCACCATATGATTTACATAAAGATTTCACTTCGATCATGAGTGTATCCAATTATTTGTTCTGTTTTGCATCCATTGCCGGTTTACCTGGACCGGTAATCCATTCACTATTTTCGGGTCTGCGAAAAAATTTTCAAGCATGCTCTATCCTAAGTTACAAATTGCCTGTATCTTTAATTGTTTTTCGCGGGCACAAATTTCATAGTGAAACTCATCGAACTCGATCACATACCTGCAGGGCTATTGGAACGGCCTGCCTCAGCCCTGCACCATGATCTCGATGGTCCTGCACTGATTCACCTGGAAGGCAAAAATCCGCAGCCTCTTTTTGTCGCTGTTCTACAGCACGGTAACGAGGTAACAGGCTGGGAAGCGATTCGGCGCCTGTTAAAAAGCCACTACGAATTCGACCAGCTTCCACGTTCATTGTCCATACTTATCGGTAACACGCGCGCGGCCAAACACCGGTTGCGACGCCTCGATGACCAACTGGATTACAACCGCTGTTGGCCAGGCGGCAATCATGATGACAGTGATACTGGAAAATTGTTCCAGCAAGTCACTGAGCGGATGCAATCACTTGCACCGATCGCGGCTATCGACATTCACAACAATACCGGTCTGAATCCGCATTATGCGGCTATCAACCGCATACGTCCGGATTTTTTGCGGCTGGCCTCCTATTTCTCTTCCAAGGTCGTTTACTTCACGATGCCCGTGGGAACCCTGTCGCTGAGTTTTTCCCGTTTTTGTCCATCGACCACGCTGGAATGCGGGCAGGCTGGCGAAGTTCACGGCACCGACCACAGCATGGGGTACCTGGAAACCTGCATGCATCTGGAAGAATTGCCCAATACGCCAATGGATGCCGAGGATGTGCATTTGTTCCACATGGTCGCTACGGTGCGTGTCCACCATGAAGCACTTTTTGGTTTTGGCAATGTGCCTGCCGAAGTTGCTTTCAGGGAAAACCTCGATGTTCTCAATTTCCAGGAGTTGCCACCCGGAATCTCCCTGGGCGATGTCAATGGCGGCCCGGCACAGCCATTGCTGGCCACGAACGTCGACGGGCAGGATGTAACCGGCCAATATTTCAGGTTTGACCGCCAGCAGATCGAAACAGTCCGTGAGATCATGCCCTCCATGCTCACGCTGGACCGCAGGGTAATCCAACAGGATTGTCTGTGTTACCTGATGGAACGCATCCACTTTGAAGACCATATCGAAGTCACCGACCATGATCCGCTGCCCGAAAGTATGCGCCGCAGCGATCGGCCAGGTGAACCACCACTGTGACTTTTTTCACTGTTGGTCTGCCACAACTATGTTTAACATGGAACACAGGTCAATAGAGGAACGACGATGAGCATGTGGACAGCAATCGCCCTGATTTCGGTTGCCGGCATTCTGGCCGGAATCTTCAGAGACAAGGGTAGTAAAAACTTTAATAAGGAAACCACCAGTGAGCTTGAGGCTCTCGCGGACAGGCTGGACGCACTGGAAACCGACCTGCGTGATCGCGTAGAAACACTGGAACGCATTGTGACCAACCCGAAAGATGATTTAAAACGCCAGTTTGATCAACTGGACAAGGCATCCTGACAAAATTCGCCGCGGGGACGCGGTTTCTACAATAATGCCATCTCGAAGGCCTTTAGCACGGCCCGCGTGCGATCCCGCACACCCATTTTTGACAGTATATTGGAAACATGGTTTTTAACCGTACCCTCTGCAACACCCAGTGAGTTGGCAATTTCCTTGTTGCTGTAACCACCGGCCATCAGGCGAAGAATCTCGGTTTCACGCTCCGTCAGGGGGTCGGGACGGTCCAGGCTTGAGAATTCTGTGTGCATATTCTCAAGGCCTTTCAGCAGACGTTCTGATACCGCTGGTTTCACCATCGAACCACCCTGGGCCACGGTTTTGATCGCGCCCACCAGCTCTTCGAGACTGACATCCTTCAACAGAAATCCCTTGGCGCCAGCCTTGATCCCCGCCAGCACCATCTCATCGTCATCGAATGTTGTCAGAATGATGGTAGGTGGCAAAGTGCCATCGCTGGATAACTGCTGTAATACATCCAGACCGGATTTCCCCGGCATCCGCATATCCAGCAACACCACCTCCGGACCTATTTCCGGAATGGTCCGAATGGCTTCAATTCCATCCGGCGCTTCTGCTATCACTTCGATTTCTTCAGACAATTCCAACAAACTGCGAACACCTTTACGCACCAGGTTCTGATCGTCTACCAGCATTACCTTAATCATTGTTCAGAACTCCCTTATATCTTTGTAGGCAGCCAGGCGTGCAGAGCAAACCCTGCACCCGGCTCAGATTCGATTTCCAGCTTACCACCTAGTTGCCGCAGGCGCTCAGCCATTCCCAATAATCCATTTCCCGCAGCAACCTTGTCTGCGCCGACACCGTCATCCCGTGCACTCATGGCAAGCCCTTCCGCCTTGATGGACAGGCGGATCCACAGATTCCTGGCCCGTGCATGGCGTACGCTGTTGGTGATCATCTCCTGCACACATCGTAATAAGACCTGAGCGCGCTGGGGTTCAGTCATGACCGCCTCGGCAGGCAAGTCCAGATGTATCCTTGGTTTTGGCACACCTTCGATCAGTGTATTCAGCGCTTCTGCCAGGTTCACCATGTCATCCTGCCGCATGTCACTGACCACCTCCCGGACGTCCGCCAAAAGCAGACGAGCCAGCGAGTGTGCCTGTTGCACATGTTCCAATACCTTGCCATCAACCAGGTGGGTCACGACCTCCAGGTTCAGTGTCAATGCCGTCAGGTGATGCCCGACCAGGTCATG
>CALJWY010000232.1 GCA_937974465.1 uncultured Lysobacterales bacterium
CTTGGCGCAACGCCGGCGGGGTTCCGCCTTTACGAGAGCCTTGGCTTTGAGACAGTATGCTCAGCTCGTGTTTGGGTTTCGGGTGAAACCCACCAGGCCTAGCTGAGCGCGCCTGACCACCTGGAATCATCACGGCTGAAAGACCACTCCTGGCCGCAAGCTGCCCCTCATATCACTGAAAATATCGCCTGGCGACCGTCCGCTATGCGCTCCGAAGCGGAACTTCACAGCCTGGTGCTGCCTATAGCCGCTAACGGCCAAAAGCAATCGGTCTGCCAATCTTTCGCCACAGCTATGCAGCTTGATTGGGACGGAGGATCTCAAACGCGATGGTTTTGGGGTGAGTATTACGGCCGTAGATAAAAAGCCCAGACACAGTCGCCTGTAGGATGCAGGAACCTGAAGAACGCGATGGGTATCGTATGTTTTGGTATGTTATTTTGTTGTAATCGGAGTGCCGGCAACTTCTTTCCGGCAGTGTCAGCCGTGATTACCGGTTTTACTTTCAAGGTTCATTGCGCAATGAACAGGGTCAACCAGGACTTCACTCTCCATTTGTTCCATCGCTCCGGCGAGGGTAATCATCATCATGCCAAGCACGAATACCGATTTTCGAAGTTTTTCAGATAGAAAGCCAGCTAACATTATCTTGATTCCGTATTCTGTGTGCTTATTTAAACGCACGCTTAAGGGGTTTTGTTACAGCCATGTTTCGTATCAAGGCTGTGATTGAACTATAGGCAATTTGCAAAAACCAATATACCCGCATTGGGTTAGTAAGTTGTTTGGCTGCGACAAAACGATTTAAGAACCGGGTTTTTAGAGGCTCCAGACCAAGACAACAGCTTTGCTGACACCAATTCGCGCTCATTTTTGCCAATTTTGTCGGCGAGTGTTAACTAAAGTCTGAAAAGGGGTGCATACCCTCCGTACCAGATGACCGTTAAAAGGGGTTACTCTTTACTCGTGCTTATGATTTCAACTTCGCTTACGCCACAAATGGCGAGTATCTCCATTGCGCGTTGCATACGAAGCGTGCCGCGCAGGACTCAACTCCGAAACCGGAACACGCCAATATAAAAAAAGGCCACCTTGTGGTGACAAGGTTGCCGACAGGATAGATTCGCGCCTTACCCCAGGGCACCTTCTCGACCGGTTCCCGGTCTCACCTTGTCCTTGGCGCTCACCCTGCGGGCGTCTCCTTCGTCGACGTCCAAATCGGCTTCCTGCCGATTTGTCGAACCTGGCGCGTGCCGCGCAGGACTCAACTCCGAAACCGGAACACGCTAATATAAAAAAAGGCCACCTTGTGGTGACCTTTTTTTATATTGGCGCGCCCGACAGGATTCGAACCTGTGACCCCTGCCTTCGGAGGGCAGTACTCTATCCAGCTGAGCTACGGGCGCTGAAAAAACTGAGTGGCGTAGTTTACGCTTTTTGTCTTCATAAGGAAATGCAAGCTTACTTCCGGTTGCCCAATGATACCGCTATACTTAACATCCTTTAGTGGCCTGGTTTTGGCGTTTGCCGAGGCAGAAAATTTCCGTTTCAGAGGTGTTTTGTGGAAGAACAAACCGATAGTACATTTATTAAGAATATCAGTATCATCACTGTGCTGCTTGTGGTGTTTACGATTGTCATCATCTTTCTGGCCAGGGATATTGGTTTCAAAGAAGAACAGGGTGATGGGCCTGGCAGTGTTGGATTGACCCAGGAACGCATCAAACCGGTCGGTGGCGCTTACACCGGCGAAGCTGGTGCCGCCGCGCTTGAGCAGGCTGCTACCCAGGTTACAACAGAGAAGGCCGTTGCTTTTGATGGCAGTCTTGATGCTGAGATGATTTACAAGAGTGTCTGTGCCGTCTGCCATACGACGGGCGCTGCGGGCGCACCACAGCCCGGAACTCTGGCGATGGCTGAACGGACTGCGAAAGGTATGGATGTCTTGATGCAATCTGCGCTGAATGGTCTGAATGCCATGCCGGCACGTGGCGGACGCAGTGATTTGACGGATGAACAGGTCCAGGTCGCTATTGAGTTCATGATTAAATAGGCTTAACCATGCCCATGAAAAAACTTAGAACGCCGCTCAACGCGGCGTTTTTTTATGTCACAGTGCTGGCGGGTTGTGATGTTAATCAGCCTTTACAGGATGCAGGGTCACTGCACTGTTCAGAGCCGGTCACGGCCATCGCCAGTGTGCAGGGGGACGCCACTGAATCGCCACTGACCGGTCAAAAGGTCAGAGTGAGGGGCGTAGTAACTTTGCTCGATGACGGCCGCGGGTTATACATCGAAGAACCGGGCTCTGACCATGATGACCAAACCTCCAATGCCCTGTTCATCGCCATGCAGGACTGGCCGGACAGCTTAACAAGCGGTTCTGTTGTCAGCGCCAGCGGCCAGGTCTCGGAAATTGGCAGAGGACGCTATTCAATGACGGCCATTACCGACATAAATGGCCTGGTGGATTGCGGATCGAAGCAGGCACTGCCTTTGACGGACGTTTCTCTGCCC
>CALJWY010000233.1 GCA_937974465.1 uncultured Lysobacterales bacterium
GGTGGTGATCCTGCAGCGATCAGGGAGACACTTACCCTTGGTCGAAATGGCAACATGCCGGCGCATGAGAACCTTCTCAGTGAGGATCGCCAACGCCTGGTTACCGCCTATGTCCTCAGCCTGTCCAAATAGACAGGCCACGGACAAGCACAGGTCATGACAATGGAACACCCGGTAAACCGCCGCTGGAGTATGCGACAGCGCGATTGGGCCGTCGTATTATGGATAGCGTTTCTGGCCGCGGCAGCCGGATCCTTTGTCCTGTTTGGACTGGTAAATCCGCTGGATATGTTCGGTCAGTGGGTTGATGAATATGACATTGGCGTGCGCCTGGCCTATGGTTTGGTATTTGCGTTTTTATACCTGCTTTGCCTGCTGGCATCCGCTTTAACCATGTTTATGGTTCGCACCGGTCCGGCCCGCGGTCACGTCCGCGGCAAGGGTGGGCGGGCGATACCCAAAGTCAAAGACCCTTCGCGTTCCAACCCTGATCTGGATGGTGAGAACTGGCAATGAGCCAAAAACAGGATGCAGGGGACTCCCTGTATCGCAAAGATCCAAAGGTTTACCCAAGAGATGTACAAGGCAGATTTGCGCGTCTTCGCACCCTGGCTGTGCTGGTATTGCTTGGGCTTTATTACATATTGCCGTGGATTGACTTCAACGGGCACCAGTCGGTTTTATTCGACCTGCCGGCGCGTAAATTTTACATATTCAGCCTGACGTTCTGGCCACAGGATTTTATTTTCCTGGCCCTGATGCTGATTATCGCCGGCTTGTCGCTGTTCTTTGTGACCGCAGTGGCGGGGCGGTTGTGGTGTGGCTATGCGTGTCCACAGACAGTTTGGACCGAGGTTTTTTTATGGATTGAACGCCTGGTGGAGGGCGACCGCCCCAAGCGCATCAAGCTGGATGCTTCCCCGTGGAACGTCAATAAGGTTCTGCGAAAGACGACCAAGCAGATTCTCTGGATAAGCTTTGCTCTGTGGACCGGATTTACCTTTGTCGGGTTCTTTACGCCTATCCGTGAACTGGGGCACTCGGTGATGACTTTGCAGACCGGTGCCTGGGAAACTTTCTGGTTGCTGTTCTACAGCTTTGCAACCTATGGAAATGCAGGGATCCTGCGTGAACAGGTCTGCAAATACATGTGTCCTTATGCGCGCTTCCAGAGCGCAATGTTCGATAAGGATACGCTGGTCATTGCTTACGATGAGGCACGCGGCGAGCCAAGGGGCGGGCGGCGTAAGACCGATGACCCTGCAGAGAAGGGCCTTGGCGACTGCATTGGCTGCACCCTGTGTGTACAGGTTTGCCCAACCGGTATTGATATCCGTGAAGGCCTGCAAATCGAATGTATCGCCTGTGCGGCCTGTATCGACGTCTGTGACCAGGTCATGGATAAGATGGATTACAAGAGGGGGCTTATCAGTTATACCACCGAGCACAAACTCAGTGGTGCGAAATCGCAGGTACTGCGGCCGCGGATATTTGTTTATTTGGTCCTGTTGCTGGTCTTGATCACCGGTGTGCTATGGTCGGTGAATAATCGTGTTTTACTGCGGGCCGATTTATTGCGCGACCGCAATGCACTGTATCGCGAGCTACCGGGTGACCTGGTCGAAAATGTATACACGCTGAAGCTGATCAATATGGACTTCAAGGCCCATAATTATAAGATTGAGGTCGTGGACAATAAGGATTATGTGTTGTTTGTTTCACCTGAGCTCCAGTTGGAATCAGAAGAGGTGGGTAACTTTATCTTGAGGGTGCAGGCGCCTGCCAGTGCCGGCCGCGGATCACAGAAGATCGATGTCAGGCTTACAACGCTGGAAGAACCGATTATCGAGCGCATCGTGAGCACACGATTCCTGTTGCCTTTCAAGTAAATGGTGGTAGTTATGAACCCAGATAAGCAAAACGCACAAAACAACCCTGTTACCCCCTGGTACCGGCAGTTCTGGCCGTGGTTCATTATCGCCTTGCCGGCTACAGCCGTCGTGGCCAGTTTCGTTACCCTGTGGCTGGCCATCAGCCGACCAGATTATATTGTCATCGATGAAGACGATTACCAGCGTTTGAAAAGTGGTCTCAAGGGTCAGGAAGTCGAACAAAAAGCTGATACAGACCACGGTGACGTATCAGGCACAGAGCCCGAATAAGGCTAATGCAATATGCGGGCTGACCCCTTGTTTTGTTTTCATTGCGGGGAGCCCGTTCCAACCACATGTAAGCTCGTGGTCAATGTAGATGCTGAATCCCAGCCAGTCTGTTGTAGTGGTTGCGAGGCCGTTGCCAACTTGATCCTGGCCTCCGGCCAATCCCGCTATTATCAATTTAGAACCGCAACCGCCATCAGGCCGGAAGAGGAGGACTCTGCCGTTGAGGACTCCTGGAAACGATTTGATGAGCGCCAATCGCTATGGGGCAGCGAATTGCAGGACGGTCGCTATGAGTTGCTATTACAGGTAGAGGGTATTCGTTGCGCTGCCTGTGCGTGGCTGATTCGCAGTCAATTGGAGTCACGCGAGGGCATTGAGCAGGTGCAGGTTGACGTGGCGACCGGGTTTGTACGGATTATCTGGCTACCTGCCAGCTTAAAGTTAAGCAAAGTCGCAGCGACACTGGCGGCTGTTGGTTACCGACCGCATCTTCCTTTGGCTGGTGCGGAGGCTCTGGGCAGGCAACAGGAACGCCGGGACGCCCTCAAGCGCCTCGGAGTCGCTGGCCTCGGCATGATGCAGGTGATGATGTTTGCGGTCGGCTTGTATGCCGGTGACGCGATGGGGATCTCCGAGGGTTCGGAGCGTTTTCTGCAGTGGATCAGCCTGGTGGTTACTACGCCGGTTCTGTTTTATTCCGGCCGGGTATTTTACAGCAGCGCCTGGCGTAGTCTCAGCAACCGCAAGGTTGGCATGGATGTACCGGTTGCACTGGCCATAACCATCGCCTTTGCGATGAGTTGTATCAATTTTCTGACCGGCAGCGGGCATGTCTATTTTGATTCGGTGGTGATGTTCATTTTCTTCCTGTCATTGGGTCGGTATGCCGAGTTGGTTATTCGCCATAGAAACCTGCAGACCGGCCTGGCACTGGCGCGTTTGTTACCCGAGTGGGCAGAATTGATCAACACTGGTGAATCGGAACAGGTGCCGGCGTCTGATTTGCGTAAAACAGACCGGGTAAGGGTCAGGGCAGGGCAGACCTTCCCCGCTGACGGGTTCGTAATAACAGGCAAAACAGAGGCCAATGAAGCGCTATTGACCGGTGAATCAAGGCCTGTAGGGAAGCAGGCCGGCGACAAGGTGATTGCTGGCAGCATCAACCTGTCACAAACCGTGGAAGTCGAAGTGTCGGAGGACCCCGACAACTCCACGGTTTCCGTGATGGGTCGTATGTTATTGAAATCGCAAACACTTCGCAGTCGATATGCGCGGCTTTCCGAGCGCTATGCGGGATGGTTTGTCGCTGTTGTACTGACCGTTGCCGGGCTGACGGCGGCATGGTGGTTGATCAATGACTTGAGTATGTTGTTTCCTGCCACCCTGGCGGTATTGGTCATCAGTTGCCCCTGCGCATTGTCTCTGGCGACACCCGCGGCCATTGCTTCATCCAGTCGCGCACTGCTGGAACAAGGGGTGTTGCTCACCCGTGGTGAGGCATTAGAGATCATCAGTAAAGTCGATACCGTCGTGTTTGATAAAACTGGAACCCTGACCTCGGGCAGACCTTCGATCGTGTCTACGGTTCTCAACCCCGACCGCGATGACGTTGAAAAAGCGGAGGTGCTGAGAATAGCGGCCTTACTTGAAATGGAATCCACGCATCCCATTGCCCACGCTTTTTCGGATATCAATATAAATCGCCATGAAGTCAGTAATATACGCAATCATGACACCGGTGTAACGGGCAGGGTGGCTGACATTGACTATCGTCTTGGAAACGCTTCATTTACCAGCGTGAATGTTGCTGAAATTCCAGAAAGCTGGGGCAGGGTATGGCTGGCCGATAACGGGGGGTGGATTGCCCGTTTTGATCTTGATGACGGTTTGCGTGAAGACACGGTAGAGACACTAAAAACTTTGCAAGGGCAGGGCCTTGAACTGTTCGTGTTGTCCGGTGACCACGAAAACGCAGTCGCCTCTGTTGCCCGTCGCACAGGCATCGACAATTGGCTTGCGGAACACAGTCCCGCCATGAAAATGGACTTCCTCAAGTCACTACAGGCGGAAGGAAAAACAGTCATGATGGTGGGAGACGGGGTCAACGACGCGCCAGTCCTCGCCGCCGCTAACGTGTCGATGACTGTCAGCGGAGCCAGTGAACTGGCCAATAGCGCGGCAGATTTCATAATCACAGCAAAATCAATGAGATATGCTGGTGTCATATTCACGAGCGGACACAAAACACACGCAATCATTCGACAAAACCTGGTCTGGGCCCTAACCTATACTCTACTCGCTGTACCGTTTGCGGCTGCGGGTTTTATCGTTCCCTGGATGGCTGCGCTGGGGATGTCTTTAAGCTCTTTGCTGGTGGTATTGAATTCCGGGCGACTGGCAAAGAAACCCAGGCCCTATGGCGATTATAAATCAGAGGAAGTCCGTTGATATGAGCATGCTCTACGTACTCATTCCATTGGCTGTATTGCTACTCGCGGTAGCCGTCTTCGCACTGCTTTGGGCGATCAGATCGGGTCAATTTGATGACCTGGAGTCACATGGGTGGAGCGTGGTACTCGATGACGACCAAAAACCGCCACCCCTGGATGATAAAGAGCCGGGTGAAAGCCAAGAAGACACACTAAATGAATGATATTATTGACATATCAGCCTTATTTACGGTGTTTTTAGTCGGGCTTTTGGGCAGCGGCCACTGTTTTGGTATGTGTGGCGGGATTGCGGCCGGGTTGGGAACTCTGCCGGTACAGGGTCCCACGCAAGCCGGATCAATGAGACCCCGCGCCAGTTCAGTCATCTTTTTTAATCTCGGGAGAATTCTGAGCTATGCATGCCTTGGCATTTTTTCTGCGTGGTTGCTGGCAAGCGCAGGCGAGATTCTTAACGTGCCGAGGTGGAGTATGATCCTGCGCTTTGTCACCGCATTAATGATTTTCCTTATCGGCATACAATTTCTGTTTAACTGGCAGGTACTGGGTTTCATAGAACGCGCAGGTGCCCATGTTTGGAAGCGCATTCTGCCAGTAGCCACACGTGCTGCAAGTTTGCCAGGTGGAAGCGGTCGTTTATTGCTGGGCCTGTGCTGGGGCTTTTTGCCTTGTGGGTTGGTGTACAGCGTCGTTTTGACGGCTTCTGCGTCCGGATCTCCGCTTTCAGGCGCGCTGGTGATGCTTGCCTTTGGTCTTGGGACCGTGCCGTCGATGCTTGGCATGGGTTTGGCAGCACCGGCTTTGGCCGCATTATTGAACGACAGGTGGACACGTCGACTGATGGGAGCGGCTTTAATTTTTCTCGCCGTACTCAGTGTAACCTTGATGACGATAAAGATGCAGGGGACCGATGGACATCAACATATGCATGGTTCGTTGAATTCAATAATAGAAATTACAACAAGTAATACAGACATCGCTTAAACAATCAGGCGGATTCAAATCCACCTTGAACATCCCATTTTAGTTCCAGCCAGGGAAGAGCGTTTCTTTGGCTCCAACTCAAGCTATATAACTGCGTATAATGTATATTATGTTAAATAGAATGTATATATTTAGATTATTCTCGGTATAGCAGTGGGTTTGTTCCTGTTATCTTCTCCTTGATACAAATGAAGCCTTTAGTGGTTTTAGAAGAGACCAGGTGTCTGTTAAGTTGACCTTTGATAGGCTGCATGAATATTTAATGTAATTTATTATATATTTATTTATCAATGTCTTATGAAGCTATAATAAACGGGTTTATAGCTCGACAGACACTGATATTTACCTGTCATTCCCAAAGGTTATACCTCTTTTATATGAGCACAGTGGGTTAATAACAGCATCATTGACCGTGGATATAGGTAAAAAAAGACAAACTACGCGCGTACCGAGCTTATTCCGGTTGATCTACGCACGATCACCAGGTGGTTTGGCGTTACAGGGAAATATTAAGACAAGGGAGTACTCTCGGACTGCCATGCGTCGTCAGGTCATCAAAAAGAACGTAATAGGGCACCAGGAGAGTGTGCACTCCCCTGCCCTGATTACAGATTATCAATTAGCGTAACGCAGCTTCTGCATCAGCAAATCAACGGTTTCGGTTTTAACCGGTACAGGATCCATTTGTGTACCAACTACAGTATTGCAGTTAGGACAAAGGAAATTGATGCATCTGAATGTCTTTCCGGC
>CALJWY010000234.1 GCA_937974465.1 uncultured Lysobacterales bacterium
CGGGCAGCAATATTCTTGCTATTGCCGGTGACGGCGCGGGCGCTGACCTGGTCAACCCGGTAACCAACCCGAGGGACGATGGCCTGATTGACATCCCCGGAATCCCTGAGCGGTACAATGTTAACCTTCCAACTGCCTCAAGTAACGCGGGTACTATTGGCCTCTCATTCCTGGCCGGTAATTTCCTGCTGGACCTGGAGCTTTCCGCACTTGAAGCTGAAGGTGACGGTGAAGTTATCTCGACACCAAGAGTTGTAACCTCCAACCAGTCTGAAGCGTTTATCCAACAGGGTGTGGAGATACCGTATGAACAGGCAGCATCCTCCGGTGCAACAGCCGTTTCGTTCAAGGAGGCCGTGCTTGAATTGCGTGTCACCCCGTTGATTACGCCCGATAACCGGGTACAACTGGAGCTTGAAATCAAGCAGGATACGGTCGGTGAAATCTACCAGACCGGTCGTGGTGGCTCGGTGCCATCGATCGATACGCGCGAGTTAAACACCTCGGTACTGGTCAATAATGGTGAGACAGTGGTGCTCGGTGGTATCTTCCAGGATGAACGTCAGAGATCAGAGGACAGGGTTCCTTACCTCAGCAGCATTCCCGGTATAGGTAACCTGTTCAAGCGCCGCACCAATGGCACCAAGAAACGTGAACTGCTGATTTTTGTCACGCCGACCATCGTCGAAGACCGGCCCGTGGTCAATTAATACCTATTGGTTTAATCAGGAAGAGCCCGGGTTTCCCCGGGCTTTTTATTTGGTCCGGAAACATGAATAGCCTTCCTTCATACTCAAGTGCGGCAGAACGAAACAGCCAACCGATACTGGATCAATTACAGAACCTGCTACCTGCACAGGGTACCATTCTTGAAATTGGTTCAGGCACCGGCCAGCATGCGGTTTTTTTCACCCGGAGTTTGCCTGGCCTGTGGTGGCAACCGACCGACCGGGAAGCCAATCTCGCCGGTCTGCAATGCCGCTTTGAACAAGAAGCCAACGAGCGCATTTTGCCGCCACTGAGACTGGATGTGCTGGCTGATCCCTGGCCGCAAGAGCTCTATCAGGCTGCATATTCGGCAAATACAGCGCACATCATGTCCTGGGATGCGGTGGTGGCGATGTTCGAGGGAGTTGCGGCAAGGCTAATCGCTGACGCAAGGTTTTGCCTGTATGGACCGTTTAATGTCAATCAGCAATTTACAGCCCCCAGCAATGCCCAATTTGATGCCCAGTTGCGTGCCGGGGACCCCGACATGGGTATCCGCGACATGCAAATCCTGCAGGACTTGGCCATGTCACAGCAGATGGCCCTTGAATATCGACTGGAAATGCCGGCCAACAATTTCCTGCTTGTGTTCAGAAAAACATCCGGTCTGAGTTAGAAATCCATGCGTCCGCGAAGGTGCAGTAGCTGGCCATTGGCGACCTGTTGTTTGAAACCTCCCGGAAACTGGATCACGGCCAGTGTTCCCGTGGCCATTTTGCCGTTGCCTGCAACCTGACCTGCCGCGAGGCTATTGATGAGCAGGGTTTCGCAAGCCGGGTTGTGCCCAACCATCAAAACTCTCTGGCTGAAGCTGAATGCATCCTCTGCCAGGGTTAGCAGCATACTCAGAGAAGCGCCGTACATCGAATCTGTATAATCGGTCACTGACAATAGCTGTGGCCACCGGGACAACAACGGCGCGAGAGTCTCCCTGGTTCTTTTTGACGGTGAACACAAAATGGTATCCGGTGCGGCCAGGTTGTCCAGCGCCCAGCATGCCAGAGCCTCGGCGTGATGCACCCCTTCCTTACTTAACGGCCTGGAAAAATCATTACCCAATGGATTCCAGGGCTCGGCCTTGGCGTGACGGAGTAAATAAAGCTGTTGGTCCATGGTGTGTCAGGTGCTCCGGATTTCGTATAGTGTATCGAACTGACTGGATATTGAAAAAATTCCCAGGTCATTCATGGCAAGACGTAATTTGCAGACAAAAGCCTGGCCTTGTCAAAAGTTAAAGCGGTAATTGGCATTGGCTGTGTCTGAAACATGTGGATTCGTGATCGTTGACCAGACCGGCAGCCTGCATCAGGGCATAGCAGGTCGTCTCACCGACAAAGCGAAAACCGAGGTTTTTAAGCCGTTTACTCAACCAGGCCGATTCCGATGTACGCGCGGGAATCTCATGGATGCTTGCCCACTGGTTGATAATGGTTTGTCCGTCAACAGCATCCCAAAGCACCGTGTCGAGGGTCGTACCCCTGTCCCAGAGAGATAAAATACAGCGGGCATTGTTGATGGTTGCTTCAATTTTCCCCCGGTGCCTGACTATGCCGGCGTCATTGAGCAGGGACTGGATCTCTGGTTCAGAAAACCCGGCTACTTTTTGAATTTCAAAGCCCTGAAAGAGGCGACGATAAGCTTCGCGCTTTTTTAAAATGGTCAGCCAGCTTAGCCCCGCCTGTGCGCCCTCCAGGGTCAGCATTTCAAACAAATGCCGGTCATCATGACTGGCGACCCCCCACTCCTGATCGTGGTAGACAATATTTAACGGGTGATCGCCGGGCCAGGCACACCTGGGGCCTGTCACGGTCATGGCTTAAAAGGCAATTGTTCAATATCCACATTTCCGCCACTTATGATCGCTGCAATCCGTTGTCCTTCAAACACTTCAGGGTGCTCTTTGATCGCGGCAATTACGGTCGCTGAAGAGGGCTCAATCAGCATGCGAAAATGTTGCCAAACCAGGGCCATGGCATCGACGAGCCCATTCTCACTAACGGTCAACACGCTGTGCACATGGCGCTGGATGATTTCAAAGTTCAGTCCCCCGACAATGGCCCGCAATCCGTCGGCAATGGTGTCAACCGGGAAGTGATCCACCCGTTTTCCCTGTCGCAAGCTGACAGCCGTATCTGACGCACCCTCGGGTTCTATGCCAATGACTTTTGCACCAGGTATAAGCGTTTTTGCGGCAATTGCAGACCCACTAATAAGACCGCCTCCGCCAACGGGGGCCAGAAGTACATCAATGTCTTTGCATTGTTCTGCGATCTCAATAGTCGCAGTGCCCTGGCCGCAAATTATATCCGCATGTTCGTAAGGCGGAACCGGTAAACAACCACGGGCAATCAACTCTGCCAAACCGTTTTCCCGGTCCTGTTGGGTAGGTTTGCAAAAAATGACTTCTCCGCCATTGTTTCTAACTGCTTCCACCTTGGTTTTAACGGAGTTCT
>CALJWY010000235.1 GCA_937974465.1 uncultured Lysobacterales bacterium
ACCCGACAGGGTTCCCGCCGGAAATGCCGCGCGGATGGCATCCATGGCACACAACCCGTCATCCAGGTCAGCCTGGACTTCTGAGACGATGTGCATCACGTGGGAATAACGTTCGATGATCATCTGGTCGGTCATCTCGACACTGCCGGTCCTGGCCACCCTGCCCGCATCATTGCGACCCAGGTCGATCAGCATCAGGTGTTCAGCACATTCTTTTGGATCTGCCAGCAACTCTTCCGCCAGGGCCTGGTCTTCAGCAACCGTGGCGCCGCGGTGCCGGGTGCCGGCAATCGGTCTCAGTGTGACCCGGCGGTTCTGCACACGAACCAGCACTTCGGGCGATGAACCGACGATCTGAGTTTCACCCAGGTCGATAAAATACATATAAGGGGACGGGTTCAGTGCCCGTAGCGAACGGTAAACATCCAGTGGCCTGGCCTTGTAGGGCACGCTCATGCGCTGTGACAGCACCACCTGGAAAATGTCTCCGGCGAGGATGTATTCCTTGCTTTTTTCAACCGCAGCAACAAAGTCTTCGCGGTCAAAACCATAGGAGAAGTCCTTTTCCTCAATCGGCTCGCCCCCGACCCTGAGCCCGTAGCCGGTTCCCGAAAGCCGCAGACGCTGTTCAAGTATTTCAAGCCTTCGCTGGGCCTGCTCCCAAGCCTCGGGCTGTGCCGGATCTGCGTGCACAATCAGCCACAGACGTCCCTCGAGGTTATCAAGAACCGCAACCTCTTCTGACAACAACAATTCAATATCGGCGGTGCCCAATTCGTCCTTTTTGTCGCCGCCGGCCAGTCTCGGTTCGATCAGGCGCACCGTTTCATAAGCAAAGAAACCAACCAGCCCGCCACTGAATAAAGGCAGCTCGTCAAGTTGCGGTATATTGAATTCATCCTTGAGCTCTGCGATACGGGCAAGCGGATCTGAAACCGTTTCCTCGCTGACCAACCTGCCATTGTCTGTAATCAGCAGGGTGTTTCCGCGGACCGTGTAGCGGCGCTGGCATGGCAGCCCGATAATCGAGTAACGGCCCCAGGTTTCCCCGCCTTCCACCGACTCAAGCAGGTAGGAATCCCTGCCTTCGGCCAGCTTCAGGTAAACCGACAAGGGTGTATCCAGGTCAGCCAACACTGAGCGGTAAACCGGTATGCGGTTGTACCCCTCTGAAGACAGTTGTTCGAATTGTTCTTGGTTCACGCAGGCATATCCCGTTCAAAGCCAAACTGGAAAAGCGATTCTAACAACAATCAGACTGCGAATTCAGGCTAACCGTTGGTAACCCGCATATTGCCGACTGGTGCAATAGGCGGGTTAAAAGGGGATACGAATGGTAAATTCCACGCCTTTGTCGTTTGGCAGGTTGCGGGCCTTGACCGTGCCACCATGCGCCTCGGCGACCAGGCGGACGATATTCAATCCCAATCCGAGGTGCTGGCCACTGACCTTTTTATCCCGCAATGAAACCAGTGAATCGAATAAATGATCATGCAAAATACCCGGCAGATGCGTGCCTTCGTTGGCAACCGACAATAGGCAACCGCCTTGTTCGCAGGCCAGCGAAACAACAACCTCACATTCATCCGTACTGAGACCAACGGCGTTATCCACCAGCTTGTCCAACGCCTGTGCGATCAGTTCCGGGGCACAATGCAATTCACAGGCAGCCTCGGGCAACTCGAGGCGGATTTTCCGCCCCGCATGAACAGCGCGATAGGCAGCAACACTGTGTCGCAGCATGTCGCCGATATTGACCAGGTCCCAGTCCGCTGTCTTTACCGAACCCTCCAACCTCTGCGCCTCACTCATGGCGCGTACGATGGCCGCCTGTCGATCAAGGCCTTCGCTTGCCCTGTCGACGTACTCGCGGGCCTTGGCATCGAGCGGCTGGCTGGCGAGGTTTTCCAGCGATGAGCGGGTGATCGCGATCGGGGTTTTTAACTCGTGTGACAAGCGTCCGGCGAGCTTTTGCAAGTAGTTTGTATATTCGGCCACGGCCCGCAGGAGTTTTTCTGTGTTGCGCGCCAGTTCGCCCACTTCATCAGCGGAATTGGTCAGTGGCAGGTCGGGCACCCGGCCGGTGTCATCCATCGCGCTGCTGACTGCGCTACTGAGCTTTTGAACACGGCGCGATAAACGCGAAGCAAATAACCACAGGCCGGCAGCCAACACGAGCACCATTAACAGGGCAACAAATGAAAATCGTCCCAGGGCACGATTGGTCATTAACAGCAGGCCTTCGGATCGGGCCTCAAGAACCACCGCACCGATTGGCGTCCGGTTTTCGCCGGCGGACAGATCGATGTTGGCCATGACCGGCACCGCCACCAGGTTATAGACCGTAGCGCTGTCTGCATCCCGGCTCCACAACGCTTCACTACCACCCTCCATGGCTGGCTGTACGATATCTGCAGCAAACTGCAGCGGCCAGACGGCTTGTTCCTGACGCAATTGCATACGTGAATCAGCCACTGCCTGGTATAGCATTCGTTCAGCCCAGGTCAGCTTGCTGTCACTTTGATTGTCCGCCGGACCGGAATCGGCGACCACCCAGCCATCAGCCTGCACCAGCCAGGCGCGTGATTTTTCAGACACCATGTTTGCCAGCCAGAGTGCCGCATCATCATCGCGGCTGACCAGTTCCAGCCACTCCCCCTGTTGACGGCGATTCAAGGTGCCTGCAAACCGATCGGATGAAACCCCGGTCATTGTAAATGCCGGAGCCACTGCGCCAACGCTGATCCGCTCGATGTCTCCAGGCAAACCCAACTCGAGCTTATAACCATCCTCGTCGTCCATCCAGGCTGCTTCGAGACGGGTACCCTGGCCACCCAGGCTATCCACCGTGAATTGCCCGGGTGCCTCGGTCGACACCATGTAACTATGCTGACCGCGTTTGCTCTGGGTATACAGAATGATCCCCGCTCTCTGGGCGACGTCGTTCACGCCGGCATTAAATGTGGTTGCCTTGATGTCACCGGGGTCGGTGACTTTCAATGCCAGGAAGAACCTTGAATTGAAACGCCCGGCGAGGATATCCAGCTTCAGGTTGGAAGCGGGCGACTCAAACGTGATACCCAGGTCTGCTTCGGGCCAGTCTGTCAAATATCCGTCGGCAATCGGTTCCGTTGGTAGCTGGCGTAACGGCAATATTTGGCCACGGGCGAGCTTCAGTTCATCCTGAATTTGCACAGGCATTGCCCGCGAAATGGTGCGCGCGGATGCCAGCAGGGAATTTTCTTCGGCCTCGCGCAGAAAATTCTCAAGCTCCTGTACCAGTTTCCACCCCGACCAGGGCAGCAACAGGGTCAGCAGAGAAAGCGCCAGTAGCTGATTTCTGAGTCTCATCGACGTCGCCGACGCTAGCCCGAGGCGCTGTTCCAGCGATAGCCGGCACCGTAGACGGTATCGAGCTTGTCAAAGGCATCATCAATAGCCTTGAATTTTCTGCGGATACGTTTTACGTGGCTGGTAATGGTCTGGTCATCAACCAGGATATTGGCGTCATCCATCAACTGTTGACGTGAGCGCACATGGCCCGGGCGGCGTGCCAACGAATGCACAATCCAGAGTTCTGTAACCGTCAATGGCACCTGCTTGCCATTCCAGTTTACTTCCATGCGTTCCGCCGACAGGCTCAATTCGTCACGTTCCAACCAGCTACCGGTGCTTTGTTCACCCGACAACATTTCCACGCGCCGAAACAGCACCACGATTCTGGCCATCAGGTGTGGCAGGCTGATGTCCTTGGTCAGGTAGTCATCCGCCCCCAGCCTGAGACCGGAAATGACATCCGGGTCTGAATCCCTCGCCGTCAGGAACATGATGGGCAGCACGCGTGACATTGCCCGCAGCTCCCTGCACAGCTCAAAACCACCCTCAACATCGTCACCCAGGCCAACATCAATAATCACCATATCCGGCAGGCGTCGTTGAAACGCCTCCAGGGCGCTACGGCGGTCACCGTAGCCGCTGACCTGGTAGCCCTGGCGGCGCAGTGCGTCCTCAAAATTGTTGCGGATGGCAATTTCATCCTCGACGATCGCGATACGTCGTGGCATATCAACCCTCTCTGGTTCAGGTAATCCAAGTTCGTGTTCTGACCCCGTGTCAGGACCATAGTGTACGGCTTCCATGCCCGCTCATGCATCCACAACAGGATCATTGCCATATTTTTGCCCGATTCAAGTCATATCCCATCATTTTTCGGCCACCGCAGGTGCATTTCAAAACGATTTAATGGTCACATCAAGCCAAAGTGGAATCCCAACATGTCGAGCAACACATTTCCCAACAACACGGCCAACCGGCGCACAGATGTGCATAAGCGGTCTTTTTCAATCAGGAATGAATTGGAAAAACGGGCCCACTCGCAAAACCCGAACTTGAGCCAGCGTCTTGGCAGAAGGCTGGAGCGCAGGAGCACCCGGCA
>CALJWY010000236.1 GCA_937974465.1 uncultured Lysobacterales bacterium
AGGGCCGAGTTGGAAAAACGCATTGCGATATATACCGCAAAATTTCATGTCGGAACGGTTCCAAGACCGGACTTCTGGTCGGGATACCGTCTGCGCGCTGAACGCTTTGAATTCTGGCAGGAGGGTCAGTTCAGACTTCACCGCCGGCACGTGTTTACGCCCGCACAAGGCGAGGCGAATCAATGGCAGGTTCAACAGGTCTTTCCTTGATGATGCACAGGGAAGGGGCATAGAGCACAGGCTGGGTTGACCCGGTTACCGATAGCAAAGAGCGAGTGTTTTAATGAAGAAATGCGCCTTCCTGACCCTGGATGAGACTGGTGATTTCGTCATCGACGACGAGCATGCGATAAAGCCACTGGCAGAACTCGGCTGGGAGGTTTCCACGTTATCCTGGCGTCAACGCCATCAGGCATGGAGTGATTTTGATATCGTCATCATCCGCTCCACCTGGGACTATTGGAATGATGTCCCGCAATTCCTGGAAACCCTGGAGCGCATCAATGCGGAAACCAGGTTGGCCAACCGTATTGAGCTGGTTCGCTGGAACCTGGTCAAAACCTATATGAAAGACCTGGAAGATGGTGGTATCGGTATCGTACCGACGCTATGGACAGATTCACCTGCGCCTTCATCATTTGCAGGTTTTCAGGAGCAGCTTGGTACGGGCAATATCGTTATAAAGCCCATTGTCGGTGCGAACGGGGATGATGCGTATTGGATTACACCGGCTGATACGAGTGAACGGCTGGAGCAAATTGCCGCTCGGTTCCCGGATCGCAAATGTATGATCCAGCCTTTTATGCCAAGTGTCATCGACGAGGGTGAGTACTCGTTGTTCTTTTTCAACGGCCAATACAGTCACGCTATCCTCAAAACACCTGCAGGATCAGAATTTCGTTCGCAGGAAGAGCATGGTGGTGTCATCCGGTCTGCCCAGCCTGAAGACAGACTCTTGGCGCGGGCGCACCAGGCCATCGATACCCTGTCCCCTGCGCCGTTGTATGCAAGAATTGATTTCGTGCGCAATGAAGCTGGGGATTTCCTGGTTATGGAGCTGGAATTGATCGAACCATCGATGTATCTGCGAATGGACTCACAGGCCCCCATTCGATTCGCAGCGGCCATCAACCACTGGGCGAACAGCTAAACAGGCTAAACCAGGCCAGACAAACCCGGCCACTGCCTGTTAAATAAACAGGCAGGCCAACCAGATCAGGACTACTGACCCATCAAGCGTATATAAGCCATTTTTTGATCGTAGTGATCTGAATTTTCCATCGACATTCCGCAATAAGCGATTTCGTGACCCTGGAACAGAGTGCCATAGTTACTGCTGCACAGATCTTCGTCATTACACCAGTTACCGAAATAATCCCAGTCCCAACCCAGGTTGTTGCCGTCACCGCACCACTCAACCGCGGTATTACGGGCGCCGGAGGAGTGATAGGCGACTGCGCCGTCGTTGTGCCAGGGCAGGAACCACCAGGCCGCGTCCAGGGTGATATCGTCACTGCCTGAGGTCTGGTCCAGAAAACCACCCATATGGAATATCGGCACGCCCCGGGTATTGTTGTGGTCGTATAAATTGCGAACCTTGCTGGGGCTGATCTCTGGCGCCAGGTCACAGGCGAATAGATCTGCCAGTGCTCCCCAGTTTGATAATTCACTGCCTCCGCCATTGCCTGCAGAGGTTCTCACCTCGAGAATATTCCAGGCCAGGTCTTCTTCGCAAACCCTCTTTTTGCCCTTACCGGTACAAACCTGATCAACTGTAGCGAGTTGGTCGAGGGCATAACCGACGACATTATCGCCGTTGGAATAGTTATAGATAAAACAACTGTTGGAGTCGGTACAGCAGGCATCCAGATAACGCCCAAGGGTTTTGGCGGCAACTTGGGTACCCATCGAATCGGTTTGAACGGCCAGCACATCAACGGCGACAGCATTGCTGATACCTGTGATATTGGCCAGACGATCCGGATCATCTGCATAATCCCAACGTGATGAGCACATACCACCTACATGGAGAAACGCAATCTGTTCGCTATCAGAATTGCACTGAAACTCACCGGCGCACACGGGTGCATAGTCGCTGCAACAGTTCCCGTTGGCCTCACAGGTGGGTTCACATGAGCAAGAGTTGTCATTGCCCATGCCGCCGCAAAATGTCTCTTCTGTGACACAAACCCTATTTCTGCCTTTCCCGGTACACACTTGCGTGGATTCGGATGCCAGGCGTTCGCAGCGACCTAGATCGCCACCGCCGATAGTGCCTGCCTGGGCATAGCTGGAAAATGCAATGGCTACGACTAGCAAAATTGCGCCGATCCAGCCTGGGGCCTGTTGGCCAAATCCTGATTTACTCATAATACTTCCCCGTTTAACTCATTCGTTTTATGTGAATAATGACCACTCAGCCATCGCTCCCGGAAGGTGCAGGTCTGGTCAACTTTACACCCCGGCGCTCAGCATCTTCATACATCTGAATCATTCTTTGTCTGCGAGGACTGTCATTGATGTCAGAGCGAAATCTATTTAAAGCATAGCTGCCCTTGGCGAGATAGTCACCTGCGAATTCCTGCATATCCTCTCGATCAGGGATGTCACCCTGGCGTAATCGATAACCGCGCAAGCCCCTGAGTGTATACGGTGGCCGCGCTTCTGCGTCATGAAATAACAGGCCGTAAAACTGTAATGTTGCCGTGGCTTCACCCTTGAACAACTCACCCTCGTAGCGAGCCCAGCCGAAGGGCAGGCCGTCCGCATCGAACAAATTTGCTTCGATTCGGAAGAGGCCGCTCTTGATGACATCCAGTCCGACATCAAACAACAAATCCCCAGCTGCCAGGCGGTCACTGATTTTGCCAGTGAAGCGGGCCGGAATCCTGCTCGCCGAAGTAAAGAAAAACCCCAGGTTACCTTTTTGCAATTTCAGGCCCTGCGCGGCAAAACTGCTGCTGACCTGTACCTGGCCGACGTAGTCGGGCCAATGATCATTGGGTGTAAATACCGCAGTCTTGCTGAGTCCGTCTGTCTTCAAAGCCAATGTCACCGGGCGCAATCCG
Source organism: uncultured Lysobacterales bacterium (assembly GCA_937974465.1). Lineage (GTDB taxonomy): Bacteria > Pseudomonadota > Gammaproteobacteria > Xanthomonadales > SZUA-36 > SZUA-36. The sequence goes on from CALJWY010000236.1 coordinate 3,069, forward strand.
CTGTCACCGTCGGCAACCCTGGCTTGTATCGAAACCCGGGTCGGCAATACGGCCTTGTCGCCCTGCCATAGTTGCAAGGAGACAAGCAGGGGTTCCTCGTCGCGGACAAAATATCGATCGGCAGTGAACAGAACCTGCCACGGCTTATCCGGATCGGCGTCCTCTGTCGGTAACCGGGTTCGCCTTTCATGACGTGCGCCCGGATTAAGTAAATCGTGTGAATCCTTCGACAGTCTGCGGGTTGATGTGGGGTAGCGGGAGATCTCCTTGTATTGATCCAGTGCAGTTATGTTGGTGGTTTCATTCGGTTCTGGCACCGGG
>CALJWY010000237.1 GCA_937974465.1 uncultured Lysobacterales bacterium
AGAACAATCCTTGTCATCGTCTTTCTCCAATGTAAATCTATGTTCATGGGTTGTCAGAATACCATAAAACTGCCCTGTCTCTCAGCAGGTAAATATTGTTTGATAGCAAGGCCCGGCAGGCTAACCGTTTGGTTTCAGCAATCGCCTGTAAGACTGGTATCTCCACTCAAGGATATGCCCATCCTCAACAGCCCGTTTGATCGCGCAGTCAGGTTCGGTCGCATGGACACAGTTATTAAAACGACATTGGCCCAGCCAGGGTTTGAATTCCACAAAGCCTGCTGCGAGATCCTCCCTGTCCAGTTTCCAGATGCCATATTCCCAGACGCCCGGGGAGTCGATCAGGAAGCCGCCTTCGGGAATCTGGTACAGCATGGTTGAGGTCGTGGTGTGCGTACCTTTGCCGGTGCTGCTGGAAATTGCCCCCGTTTGTATATCAAGGTCAGGCAACAGGTGATTGATCAATGACGATTTACCTACCCCTGATTGACCCACAAAAATATTGGTGCGATCTTTCAGTAATGCCTGCAGTTCGCTGATGCCTTCACCCGTTTTGCATGAGGTGCGGACCACGGTATAACCCAGTGATCGATAATCCGGCAAGTGCGCCAGCACGTTCGCACCGGCGTCCGAACCTGGTTCGGGCAAGCCAAGGTCCGTCTTGTTGAGTACGATGACCGGCTGAATGCCCAGGCTGTGAACGGCCAGCAGGTATCGCTCCATCAGGTCTCTTGAGGGCAGGGGGCTGGCGGCAATAACGATCAAAACCTGGTCGAGATTGGCTGCAATGATGTGCTGGCGTTGCCGTTCGTCTGCCCGCACGAAATAGTTCCGCCGCGGGTGAATAAACTCAACAACCAGTGTGTCATCATCTGCGCGCGCCACATCGACATGATCACCACAAAAAGGCCGCCCCACATTACGGCGGAACTTGCATTTTTTCCTGCTGCCGTTGGAAAGCAGAACCGCACCCTGGCTGCCATAGGAGACCAATACTAGTGCTTCGGACTTGCGCTGGTCAGTCACTGTGAGTATTTTAAGTTCTTCATACCGCTATTGTAACCGTCAAATGCAGATTGGGCATGGCAACGAAGCGCATTGGCCGGTATAGTTCGCAAAACAAAAAAGTGGGCTCACATGACTGAAGCGACCAAAAACCGTCTTATTTGGATCGATCTGGAAATGACCGGGTTGGATACAGCTAACGACACAATTATAGAAATTGCGACCATCATCACAGATGGCGAACTCAACATATTGGCCGAAGGGCCTGTCTGCGCCGTCAGGCAGGAGAGCGAAGTACTGCTGGCAATGGATAGCTGGAATCGCAGGCATCACACCGATTCAGGTTTGTGGCAGCGCGTCATTCATAGCCCTCACGACATGGCAGCAGTCGAGACCACCACTATTGATTTTTTAAATTCCTGGGTTGAAAAAGGTGTGTCACCAATGTGTGGCAACAGTGTTTGCCAGGATCGCAGATTCATACATCGCCTGATGCCGAATCTTTATCAGTGGTTCCATTATCGCAACCTGGATGTCAGCACACTCAAAGTTTTGTCAAACCTGTGGATGCCGAGCCAGGTAAAGATTTACGAAAAAGAAAATCGCCACGAGGCACTTTCTGACATACGCGAGTCTATTGAAGAGCTCCGTTACTATCGCCAGTATATGGGTGAGTTCGGCGGCGACACTGCCTTCTAAGGACTGACCTCCCGGCAATACCCCCCTGTTTTCCCTGTGCCCGGCGGCTTATTTCCGCGCCTCGTAATCCTCAACCCATGCCGCTACATGGGCGCGCAACTGGAGCAACGGTATCGTGCCGTTTTCCAATATCTTCTGGTGAAATTGACGAACATCGAAATCTTTGCCCATGGCATCTTCAGCCATCTTGCGCAGGGCCAGTATTTCCAGGCCGCCCGAGTCATAGGCGGTGAGTTGCCCCGGCAGGATTGCGATCCGGTCTACCATCTGATCACCCATTGTTTCCGGGAATCTGCCCGATTCCATCATAAACTCAATGGCTTCCTCCCGGGTCCAGCCAAACAGGTGGATACCCGGGTCGACGACCATACCGCGTGCAGGCCATGCGCGGCGCTTGATGGGTCCTGTGACGGTTGTGTAAAGCCCCATTTCGTCTGCCAATGCCTCCGAATAGCGTGCCCAGCCCTCTCCCGGACCAGAGAACCAGATGATCTGGGTAATGGGGTGCAGGCCCTCAACCGATTGACTGGCTGCCACCTGCAGGTGATGACCTGGCCAGGCTTCATGAAAAGCGGTTGATTCAGCATTGCCGCGTGATTGTTCCTCCGGTTCATGGAGTGGGATACGGTACTCTCCTGGACGATCTGATCCGGCGGGACGGTAATGGGCTGACATACCGGTGCCTTCTTCATGTTCCTCAAACGGCACAACCGAGACCGGCTGTTGCGGCATGCTTACCACCCAATTGGGCATTTCAGACTCAGCCCTTTGCACCATGTCACGGGAAAACTGCAGTAGCTCTTCCTTACTCGTGAACCGATCCGCTGGGTCGTTTTTTGCCTGTTTTATAATTGCTCTGAAGTCATCAAGACCGTAGGCTTTTCTACCAAGCTCAATTACCATGGCGCGGTTTGCATTAACCGTTTTTTGTCCCAGTTCAAATACGTCCTTGCCAGATCGATCGAGTGTTGTATAAGCACGCAAAGACGCTTCATAGCACGCCAAGCCATCCGGATTGGCGGTAATGCTTAGTTCCTGCCTGGCATTGTTGATATAGGTTCCGGCGAGGAAATCACGATAGCGGGTCAGGGCGGGTAATATCTGTTCCTCAACTATGGCGCGCATGGCTTCTGCAAACCCGGTATCTCCGTCACGCACAGCCGGTGAGAAAAACGGAGACTGCTCAGTGTCAAGCGCAAGCAGTCCGTCAACCTGGTCAATAACGCGCTGCACCACGGTCTTCGGTGCTGAATACCCCAGTTCTAAACCCTGTTCCAGGTTGGTGATTTCCTGATCGATATATGCGGACATCTTTGACCAGCGTGCGATAGCCTGGTCGCGCAATTGAGCGTCACCGACGGGCTGTAGTTGTGCGATTTGTGCATAACCGGAGTGCCAGCCACCCATCTGGTTAACATTCCACAGATCAGTGCGACAGACACGCTGGGCAACCGCTGACTGCAGTTGTTGCAGCAGGTAAGCATGTGTTATCCACTCCGTTCTGCCAACGAGGTTCGTAGCATCAATCTCCAGCAATTCACTGAGCATGGCATCCTCATGGCTCTCAGCTGATATTCGGGCGCCTGGGCTAATATCCTGCATGCCATCGTGGCGCGTCAGTTCAACACCCGAGAAGTATGCGGTTTCCGGGGTTTGCTGAAGTGTCAGCGCGTAGTAGCGGTCTGCAATTCCGTTGACTGCCATAACGGAATTCGCAACCGGATCAGGCGCAAGTGTCTCATTGGTGGCTTCGACCGGGGGCAGGGCTTCGTTTTCGCAGGCCGACAAGAAAAATGCGAGGAGGGTCACCAACAGTACTGGTCGAAAATATGTTTTTAAATACATGGTTCTTCCATTTAATGCCTGTCACCAGGTGGTGCAAAGCGCGTCTTGATAAGAGTGTGAAGGGTATTAGGTCACCAGCTAAAAGTACACCTCTTGAAGAAGGTGTTCGTAGTCTTGTGGTTGTCGCCGGACATGCCTTCTACCGCATTTGGAAGTTTTTCATGTAGGATGTTCCCGATTTCCTGAATTGTTAAGCGGGATAACGGGACAATTTTTAAGGGCCGGTTACAGGCCAAAAAAGAGAATAACAATGAGCGATAAACAGTCTGGCTTGAGAGAGTATTTCGAAGAGCTTAAGCGCCGAAAGGTTGTAAGGGTAGCCATCTCCTATATCGTTGGCGCCTGGTTGCTGTTACAGGTTGCTGACGCCACATTTGAACCGTTGAATTTGCCACAGTGGTCGACCACGATGGTCTTGTGGCTGCTGATTCTCGGTTTTCCGGTCGCTGTGATTCTTGCCTGGGCGCTGGAAGTTACACCGGAAGGAATTCGCCGTACTAAGAAGCGTCGCAAAACCGTTAGCCTGGGCAAACAAACCGATGTTCAAACTGAACCATCTATTGCGGTGTTGCCATTCGTGGATATGAGTCCTGAAAAAGACCAGGATCATTTCTGTGAGGGCATGGCAGAGGAGGTTATCAATTCGCTGGCCAGGATTCAGGGCGTGCAAGTTGCTTCAAGAACCGCCTCTTTTCAATTTAAGGGTACGACGATGGATATCGACTCCATCGGTGAACGTCTTAATGTAAACACCGTGCTGGAAGGTAGTGTCAGAAAGGCCGGAGAACAACTTCGTGTGACCGCGCAGTTGATCAATGTTGGTGATGGTTACCATATCTGGTCTGAGGGATTTGATCGCGAGTTGAAAGATGTTTTCGGAATTCAAAAGGAGATTGCGGAAAACGTTGCCAAGGCTTTCAAACTTTCGTTGGGCACGAGTGAGGATGAGGCTGCCGAGCAGCAACCCACAGATAACATGGAGGCCTATGAGTTTTATCTGCGAGGACGTCGGCACTTTTACCAATTCAGTGACAATGGGTGGAAAAAGGCTCGCGAGGAGTTTTCCCGGGCGATTGATCTCGATCCTGATTACGCCCTGGCATATGCAGGGTTGGCAGACTGCTTTTCATTTATTTATATGTATGCCGATAGTGCCGTTTCGGTTCGCTTGCAGGCGGAGACCAATAGTCGTTTAGCGCTGCAACTCTCACCTCAGCTTGCACAGGTACATGCGTCCCGGGGATTGGCATTGTCTTATAGCACGCGTCAGGCCGAAGCCGAAAAAGCATTCGAGCGTGCCGTCGAACTCGATCCGATGCTGTTTGATGCCTATTATTATCATGGTCGCCATGCTTTCACCAAGGGCAAGCTGGAGAAGGCTGCTGGCCTGTTCGAAAAAGCAACCAAGGTGCGGCCTGATGACTATCAGGCATTGGCATTGCTGGCGCAGGTCTACCGGGCGCTAGGCCAGGAGGATAAGCGTAACGATGCCAGGAAACGCACCCTGGATGTGATTGAAAAACGGTTACAAAATTCACCAAACGACGCAAGGGCATTGTGTTTTGGCTCAGTAAATCTGCTGGAGGCGGGCCAGACGGAAAAAGGTATGGAGTGGTTGGAGCGAGCCAAGATCAGCCAGGGCGATGATGCGCTGAATCTGTACAACGTGGCCTGCGTCTACTCCAATATAGGCGAGATTGAGCAAGCGCTGGATTGTCTTGAGAAAAGTGT
>CALJWY010000238.1 GCA_937974465.1 uncultured Lysobacterales bacterium
TCAGACGGGTTGAGCCCTATTCCAGCGCGCTCAATGAATTAGGGATAGAAACTCTTGACGGTGATTGGTACCGGGATAACTGGGAGGCGTGGTTAAAACGAAACTCCCGGGCGATTGACTATGTGTTTATTCACAGGCCTGACCCAGCAGCGAAATTTATACCCGCGGTCAGAGAGCATACAAATGCAGCGATTATTTACCAGTGTCATGACCTGCATTACCTGCGGCTCCGGAGAAAGGCCGAAATTGAGAATGATGCATCACTTCTGGTAGAAGCAAACATCTCCGAAAAGAAAGAGGATAGTGTTTTTTCCAACAGCGATGTTTTACTGACTTTCAGTCATGTAGAAGAAAAATATCTCAGGGATAAATTTCCAGGCAAGAGAATAATGACCGTGCCGCTGTTTTTTTATGATGAGGTACCGGAGGTCAACCGCGACTTCAGTCAGCGCCGAGACCTGTTATTTGTTGGTTCATGCGGTCACACCCCCAACCGTGATGCCATTGCGTGGTTTTGCAGCGAGATTTTTCCGCTGATCCAGGCAAAGGTGCCGGGGGTTGCCCTGAACGTCGTCGGCTCGGACCCTGCCGAGGACATCATGGCTCTGAATTCGGAGAGTATCAGGATTCTGGGCAGGGTAAGCGAGGAGAAGCTTGCGGACCTGTACAAGAGCGCCCGGATGATGGTGGTGCCGTTACGCTTTGGTGCGGGTGTGAAGGGCAAGGTGATTGAGGCGCTTTATAACGGTGTGCCGCTGGTCTCGACCACCATTGGCCTTGAAGGCATAAACGGAATCGATCACTTTGCCACCTCCAGGGACACACCTGAAGATTTTGCAGCAGAAGTGGTGTCGTCCTACACAGCGGTGAAAAAACTGGAAGAACTCAGCCGCCGTGGATCGAAATATGTAGAGGATAACTTTACCGCCGATAAGACCGCTAAAGTCATGCTTGATGTGTTGTCAGCCGCGAGGAGCGAGTCCGGCTTACGCCTGGCCAGGTCATTGACGGATCCTGCCCAACAAAAACCGCCCCGTCTGATCGCATTTTATCTTCCCCAGTTTCACCCGATTCCAGAAAACGATGAGTGGTGGGGTGAAGGCTTCACTGAATGGACCAATGTCGCCAAGGCTGAGCCGTTGTTTTCAGGTCATTATCAACCGCATGTGCCGGCCGAGCTGGGTTACTACGACCTGCGTGATGAGAGTGCACGGGTCGAGCAGGCCAAACTGGCTGAGAAATACGGAATCGAAGGCTTCTGTTATTACCACTACTGGTTCAACGGGCGCAGGCTTCTGGAGCACCCATTGCAGGAGTTACTTGCTTCCGGAACCCCCGATTTTCCTTTCTGCCTGTGTTGGGCAAACGAAAGCTGGACACGCCGTTGGGATGGTAATGACCGGGAGATCCTGATGAAGCAGGAATATAGCGAGGAGGATGATATCCGGCACATTAGAGCGCTGCTCCCGGTTTTCGAAGACAAGCGCTATATCCGGATTGATGGCAAGCCTGTTTTCCTCGTATACCGGACCGAGAGCATGCCCAACCCGGCGCGCACAGCAGAGCTTTGGCGGGATGAGGCACGCAAGGCCGGAATAGGGGAGATTTATCTTTGCCGGGTCGAAAGCTTTGCCAAGGGTGATCCGCACGAGATCAATTTTGATGCCGCCGTTGAGTTTGCCCCAGACTGGGCGAATAAAGGGGTTGAGCTAAAAGGTGGCTCAAGTGTCTTCAGTGATATTGACGAGGATTTGACAGAAATTTGTGAGCAGAATCATATACAGACCTACCAGAGTCTGGTTGATGCCATGCGAGTCAAGCAAACTCCTGACTTCAAGTGGTTCAGATGCGTAACCCCGGCCTGGGATAACTGGGCGCGCCGCCATGAAGGCGCCGCCATTTTTCTCGATTCAACACCGGAGAAATATCAATCCTGGCTGACCCACACGGTCATTGATGCAAATAACCGCTTGGCGGGCGATGAACGGATGGTTTTTGTTAACGCCTGGAATGAATGGGCGGAGGGCAATCACCTGGAACCAGATCAGAAATTTGGCCATGCGTACCTCGAGGCCACACAAAAGGCCTTACAGGAAGGACAGCTTGTTTCAAGCCTGCAACGGCTCAAGACCACGGATAACTTGCAGGTGGGCCAATTGGAGACCCAGATAAGGGCATACGAGAATCAACTGGTGGAATTGGAAGATAAGATATCGGAAATTCAGGCTTCCACCAGTTGGCGGGTGACATATCCTCTGCGCTGGTTCAAAAAGCGATTACTGGCAATGAAAAAGGGCTAAACCAGTATAGGCTCAGATTGACCCAATAATACCCTTGCCCCGGTCGAAAAATTTATCAGTATCGCGCTGGAGCAGGTGCAAACTTAAAAATAGCTATTGCCAAACATGGGCTGTTCACGAGAATAATGTATAGCTAAAGTACGCTTGGCCATGAAGTAACAAACCAACCAACGAAAGGTATTTGAAAATGTCTACCAACATGAGTCTGAGCGAAATTTCATGGGCAGATTTCCAGGCCTTGTCTCTGTTAGAAAAGGGGGCGTACTTTCAAGGAACACCGCCTCACACCTTGATCGCCCAGCAATTCACACGTGCCAAACTGGATGAGCTTTGCACACTTGCAACGCGGATCAAACGAATCAACAAGCGCCGCGAGGGCGCCAATTACCTGAAAACCCTGCTGTCCGATAAGCGCGCCATGTTGTACTTTGCTCAGCCTTCGTCGCGTACCTACCTGTCACACAATGCTGCATGCCAGATCCTGGGGCTGGATACCATGGATGTGCGCGACTCCAAGACTTCCAGCGAAGTCAAAGGTGAATCGCCGGAGGACACGATTCGCACCTTCAGTTCATATGCAGACATGATCATCATGCGTCATCCGGTTGGAGGGTTTGCCGAGCGCGTCGCCTGGATGCTGGCACACACCAATCGTGAAATTCCGGTGTTGAATGCTGGTTCCGGTGCAGACCAGCACCCCACCCAGGCTCTGTTGGATGTCTATACCCTTGAACGCAGCTTTGAAAAAATCGGTGGCATAGACGGCAAGAGCGTCGTATTTGTCGGTGATCTTGCCCGGGGTCGCACCGTGCGGTCACTGGCCTGGATGTTGACCCAGTACAAGGATGTAACCCTGTATTTTGTCGCGCCAGAATCACTACAAATTGGCCAGGATATTCTTGATCTGCTGGATGCCGCTGGCACCAATTATGTAGTCACACAGGATTTCACCTCCATCATGCCCATCGCGGATGCCATCTACATGACCCGCATCCAGGATGAGTGGGATGTCGCGGGGCAGGGTAGAACCACCGGGTCTTCTGATTACCACATTGGTGCCGAGGACATGCACCTGTTAAAGGACACCACCGCAATTCTGCATCCCTTACCGCGGCGTGAGGAAATCAGCACGGATATCGACAACGACCCGCGCGCTGTCTACTGGCGGCAAATGCGTAACGGAATGTGGATTCGCGCCGCGTTGATCCTGACCACTTTTGGCCGCCAGGACGAAGCAAACAAGTATTACGACGATTACAAACCGGCCAGCTGAGTCGGTTCTTGTATTAAGCACACCCGGGCTTACCGCCCGGGTTACGACTCTGGTCGGTGATTATTACCTTGCACCTGAATGTCGCTGAACTGGTTTGACCGGAAATGAAGGGTCGACGGCTACAAGGCTAGTTGGTAACCATCATCCTTCGCAACAAACCCCATTTTTAACAGGTAACTGGTGTGTGAACTGTCATTGGAATGGGCTTTCAATGCCTTAAAGTTATCTTCCTTCAGTTGCTTTAAATGTCGGTCAAACAGGAACTGTGCGGTTTTAAAATCACGTGCTTCGGGAATAACGTAATCGACAAGTACATTGGCTGTCCGGCCGTCATTTATGGGCTCATAAGCAAACAAACCAACCGGTTTCATGTTTCTAAATACCAGCAGTGCACACGCATTGCGTAGTGATTCTGTATTAATTGCAGGGAAGAACCGCGCTATATCATCCCCGTAACGATTCAGTAGCAGGGAGTACACGGGGGAACTTGCTGACGCTTCCTGCACCAGGTCAAAGCTATCCTTGAAGCGATACAGGCGCCACAGAAAGTAAACATTAACGAGGGCGATCCAGCCATTAAGGACAAAAACAGGGTAGGCATCAATCAATAAACCATAGACGCTGAACGAGAACGAACCCGCCAAGTTTAGCCAGCGTAGACGCTTGATGTTGGCTGTCATCAGCGAGATAGCTATTAGCACCGAGGCGGCGTAACCAAAGATTTCAAGCGCGCTCATTTAGGCATCCCTTGTTGCAAAAATGAAAATCATAACACCAGACGGACTCACGCATGGTTTTGATCGCTTGTGGGTGTCAAATCAAACAGGCTCTTTCGGGTTTACTCAGTAGGCCAGAAGCTGCGGTCATGGTCAGGTTCGACGCATTTTATGAGCAGAAACTCGATCCACAAAAGCGAACAGAGCTAATTGATGCCATCAAGGCACTTAGTCAAAAAATTGAAAACGTAATAGATAAGCGTTCAAATACAATACTTTACAAAAATTTTGATAAGGAGAATATATGAAAAAGCTAATGGGGGGTCTTATAAAAACCGCATTTCTTACGGTCATGTTAACCAGTGCTGTAAACGCTGAGCATGATAACGGGCAGGGTAA
>CALJWY010000239.1 GCA_937974465.1 uncultured Lysobacterales bacterium
GGTATCCAGGTCGGCGGACAGTTCTACGGTGCGGTTTACACCATGCCCCGGCAGGTCAACCAGGTGAACCCGAAACTTCCTGGCCAGCGCATCGACAACCCCACCCCAAATACCGCTGTGCATCGCCCAACCATGCAACATCACCAGGTCCGGACCTTCTCCCTTTGTTATCACATTGAGACGCTCAGTCATGTTCAAGCTCTCCGGCAATGGCGTCGAGCAGGGCATCCAACTGGGTAAGCTGATGTGCTGAACTCAGGGTAATTCTGAGGCGTGCAGTGCCTTTTCGTACGGTCGGAGGACGGATAGCAACCACCAGGAAGCCCCTGTTTTGCAGTCGCTCAGCCACGTTTAGAGCGGCCTCGCTGGAGCCAATGACCAGCGGCTGGATTGGTGAATTCGATGGTAATAATTCCAGGCCACGAGTTTGCGCTCCGCTCCTGAAATGCTGTATCAGGGATTGCAAATGCTCACGCCGCCACTCATCTTCAACAACATGGCATAGCGCCACGCGCGCTGCCGCTGCTATCGCTGGTGGCATGGCAGTCGTGTAAATATAGCTGCGGGCCTCGTTGACAAGATGATCGATCAGGGCTTCGGACCCAGCGATAAACGCACCAAAGCACCCAAACGCCTTACCCAGCGTACCGGTTAATACAGGTACCTGTTGCTGCGAGAGCCCGGCCGCTGCAACCGTTCCACGGCCGCCCGGCCCGCAGACGCCGATTCCGTGTGCATCATCAATGGCCAGCCATGCGCCATGTTTCTCACAGGCCGTTGCCAGTTCCTGAAGTGGAGCGACATCGCCATCCATCGAAAAAACTCCATCACTGACCACAAGGGTGTTGCCTTGTTTTTCAATCTTTAACTGACGTTGCAGGGCTTCAATATCGCCGTGTGTATATCGCAGCAAACGAGCCTCACTCAAACGGGCTGCATCGATTAATGAGGCGTGGCAAAGCTTATCCTGGATGATGACATCCCCTTTACCGGTCAGGCTGTTTGTTACCGCCAGGTTGGCCAGGTATCCGGACGAACACAGCAGGACCTTCTCACGCTGCAGAAAGTCCGCCAGTTCGGTTTCAAGTAAACGGTGTTGTTCGCGGTAGCCACTGACCAGGGCGGACGCCCCGCTACCCACTCCATCCTGGTCGGCCGCATCTTTCAACGCTCTGACCAAATCCGGATGCGAGGCCAGGCCCAGGTAATCATTGCTGCTAAAATTGATCAGTGTTTCTTCGTCAAGTTGCAGCCCGGCCGGGTCATTTGCACGCAACACGCGCCGTTTGCGCTCAAGATGCTGCGCCTGACGTTGTTCTGTCTGTCCAGCCAGCCATTGATCTAGATGCCAGCCGGGACGCTGGCGTGCATCGGTCATGATTCAGTCCGGCTGGCTAGGCTGCGGTTGTGTGGTTGTCATACCCAATCGTTTCAGCAGCTCCATATCCTTCACTGCCTCGGGGTTATCTGTGGTCAACAACTTGTCGCCATAGAAGATGGAATTGGCGCCGGCAAAGAAGCACAAGGCCTGCATTTCGTCAGACATCTCCGTGCGTCCGGCAGATAAACGCACCACGGATTTCGGCATGACGACGCGGGCGATGGCGATGGTTCTGACAAATTCCAGCGGATCAATCGGATCCACCCCATCCAGCGGTGTGCCGGGAACCTGTACGAGGTTATTGATGGGAACACTTTGCGGGTGTTCGGGCAAATTGGCCAGTTGGACAATCATCTCGGCACGGTCTTCACGGGTTTCACCCATCCCAACGATACCGCCACTGCAGACATTCAAGCCGGCTGAACGTACATTCTCCAGCGTCTCCAGGCGATCTTCATAGCTGCGGGTGGTGATAATTTCTTTGTAGTACTCGGGTGAGGTATCCAGATTATGGTTGTAATAATCAAGACCCGCGTCCTTCAGCCGTTCGGCCTGCTGTTTTTTAAGCATACCCAGTGTTACACAGGTTTCCAGGCCCATTTCGCGCACACCCTTAACCATTTCTATGACCTTTTCCAGGTCACGGTCCTTCGGGCTGCGCCATGCGCCACCCATGCAAAAACGTGATGCGCCACCAGCCTTTGCGGCCTGTGCGGCTTCCAGAACGGCATCGACATCCATCACAGGTTCGCGCTCCAGACCGGTTTCATGACGGATGCTTTGCGGACAATACCCACAATCTTCAGGGCAAGCGCCCGTCTTGATGCTGAGCAAAGTGCTGATTTGAACTTCGCGCGGATTGAAGTACAAACGATGTACATGATGTGCATGAAACAACAGGTCGTTAAATGGCAGTTCAAAAAGACCCAGAACTTCTTTCTGAGACCAATCGTGGCGTGTTTCAACTTCTTGGCTAGTCATAGATTCCAGGCTCCTGCCCTGCGGATGCTGCCGCTAACCCTTATGGGTGCGGTCGGGTCATGAAGTATGAAAACTGCACCATGCGCTGTCAACCTGAAATAGGCCGAATGGTTGACAGCCGCTGGTGGAATACTGCAATGGATTTTTTTCTGCCGCCACGCTGTGTGCTTTGCGGATCGTCTGCAACACGATCGTGCCTGTGCGAGGCATGCAAATCGGACCTGCCCTGGATTGCTTCCCAGTGTCTTCAATGCGGACTGCCATTGAATACCTCAAAGGATGAAATCTGCGGTCAGTGCATTGCGAAAACACCGCCATTTACGCACACACTTGCGGCATTGAAGTACCAATTTCCGGCAGATCGATTGGTGCAGTCATTCAAATTCAACCGCCAACTGGTGGCCGGCAGAATATTGAGCCGGATCATGAGTGAGCGGGCCATTCGAACAGGCATCGATCTGCCCGGGGCAATTATTCCAGTACCCCTGCACAGACGGCGCCTGGTCCAACGCGGGTTTAACCAGGCCTATGAACTGGCGGCTGATATCAGTAAACATCTCAATCTACCCCTGCTTGCCATGGCATTGAGGCGTCGCCGAAATACAAAAGCCCAATCCGGGTTGAACCGTAAACAGCGCCGTAAAAACCTGAGCAATGCGTTTTACTGGGCAGGGGCGACAAAACCATGCCGCCACATCGCCCTGGTTGACGATGTTATGACGACAGGAACCACCGTGGCAGAATGCACCAGGGTATTAAAAACCGCCGGGGCAAAACGCGTGGATGTATGGGTTGCAGCCCGCGCAATCCGGGCCAGGAAAAGATAAGCTCAGGGAGTTTCTGATCTAATCATCATCCGCAAGAACGGCCCAGCGTTCATGATCACACCACTCGCCATTGATCCTTAGAAAACGCGGGGAAAACCCCTCGTATTCAAACCCGACACTTCGGGCCAGGGCAATTGAGGCTTGGTTACCAGGCTGGATATTGGCTTCCAGCCGATGCAGCCCAAGTTCCTCGAAGGCATAGCGAATAACCTGGGTCATACCCTCCTTCATGTAGCCTTTTTCAGCCTGGCCGGCCACGCCGTAATAACTGACATAGGCGCTGCACAGCGCCTCATAGGTAATAATGTTGAGGTTGATCACACCACAGATGACGCCGTCTTCAATTCGCCTGACCAGGAACCCGTCCTCGTTGTCCTTCGCAAGGCGGGCCATGTAACGTTCCCAGCCGGCATGGTCTTTGGGTGCCGAAACCCAGGGATAGTGCAGACCGACGCTATCCCGCATGGCTTGCAGGAACGCGGCTTCGTCTTGCGCCAGCGGCGGCTTGATGAGGGTTCTGAATCCTTGTAGAGACAACATCTGCTTCAGTGAATGAGGTAGTTGACGAATAGCCCTGCAAAGATCGCCACGCCTACCCAGTTATTGTTTAAAAACGCTTCGAAACAACGGTCCCGATGCCGCTGCCGAACCTTGTACTGCTGACGCACAAACAGCAATGCTGCTACTGCAACGCCGACAAACCAGGGCCATGAAAATTGCAGCATTAATCCCAGCCACAGCAACAGGCCGGTCATGATGATCTTCAAAATGCGCAGTACCAGCAGGTCAGATTCTCCAAACAGGATCGCAGTTGATTTCAAACCGATCGCTATATCATCTTCACGATCTACCATCGCGTAGAGCGTGTCGTAAATCACCGACCAAAGCACATTGATCAAAAGAATTAGCCAGGCGGCAAATGCAACCTGCCCCGTTTCAGCCGCAAAGGCCATGGGAATGCCCCAGCCAAATGCCACCCCCAGGACGACCTGCGGGAAATGCGTCCAACGCTTGAAGAAAGGATAACTTGATGCCAGCGCAGCACCCGCAAAGGCCAGCTTGATGGTCAGTGCATTGGTCATCAGGACCAGGCCAAATGCCAGCAACATTAGAACAAAAAACGCCAGCACTGCTTCGCGCACCGTCAACTCACCAGAGGCCAATGGCCTGCTACGGGTGCGCTCGACATGGGGATCAAAATCCCTGTCGGCCACGTCATTCATAATGCAGCCTGCGGCGCGCATCAGTACGACACCGGTACAGAATATCAATATGTTTTTAGCGGAAGGACTTCCTTCACCTGCAATCCACAAGGCCCACAGCGTCGGCCACAGCAACAGCAGTATGCCTATTGGCCGGTCAAAGCGCATCAGTCGCCAATAAGCGTTCAATTTGAGAATCATGAACGGAATTGTAGGGTAACGGTGGGTGTGTGCAAGCAAATGTCTTAAAAAACCTATTACAATGCGCGCCATGGAACTCATCGATATTGGTTGCAACCTGACCCACGATTCGTTTGACGCGGACCGTGAACAAGTGATTGAAGCAGCACACAAAGCCGGCGTTGTGCAAATGATCGTTACCGGCGCCAGTGCGCAGGGCAGCGAGGACGCGTTGCGGATTGCCAATCAATGGCCGGAGACACTGTATGCGACTGCCGGCGTCCATCCACACCGTGCCTCCCAGTACGACAATGAAACCGATGGCCTGTTGAGAGACCTGGCTTCCAATGACAAAGTCGTCGCCATCGGCGAAACCGGCCTGGACTACTTCCGCGACTTCTCACCCCGTAAGGATCAGCAGTCCTCTTTTGAGTATCAAATTCAAATTGCCATCGACACCGGCCTGCCGTTTTTTCTGCATCAACGTGACGCGCATGATGACTTTATTGCCATACTGAAGGAATCCCGTGATCGGTTGCACGAAGTCGTGGTGCATTGTTTTACCGGCAGCAAGGCGGAGATGTATGAGTGCCTGGACCTGGATTGTCACATCGGCATCACCGGCTGGATCTGCGACGAACGGCGTGGAACGCATATGAAGGAATACATGAAAGACATTCCTGCAAACCGGCTGATGATTGAAACCGATGCGCCCTACCTCAAGCCGCGCAATCTGCGCCCAAAAATAAAAAGCCACCGCAACGAACCACGGTTGTTGCCCTGGATTCTTGGCACGCTCGCCGCTTGCAGGGATGAACATCCGGAAACGCTGGCAACAATCACCACTCAAAATGCCCGTAATTTTTTTCGCCTAAACTCAAATGAGGAGGCGAAAAACAATGGCAACTAACAAGACCCAACCGACACCCAAAAAAGTATCAGAATTCATTGCCGGGATTGAGGATGGTCGCAAACGCGCCGACTGCAAGGAACTGATGAAATTGATGCGCGAGGTTACCGGCAAACGGGCGACCATGTGGGGCCCGAGTATCGTCGGCTTTGGAAAATATCACTACAAGTACGCAAGCGGCCGGGAAGGTGATTTTTTCCTGACCGGCTTTGCAGCCAGGAAACAAGCGTTGACGATCTATATCATCAATGGCTTCGAACCCCACGCAGAGTTGATGGAAAAACTGGGCAAGTTCAAAACCGGGAAATCCTGCCTGTATGTCAAAAACCTGGACGACATCGACCGGGCGGTGCTAGCCGATCTTGTTAAAGCATCGGTTGCCTATATGCGTGAAAAATATCCATCTAGCTGTTAAACCTTCAGGCACAAAAAAGGAGCCGGCCGGCTCCTTTTTAAACACTTTGACCTGACCACTAGCCAACATACTGTGCTGTCAGCATCATCATGCGTTTGCGTTGCATTTTAAGCTCGCGTTCCAGTTCTCTGTAACGCGCCGTGAATGCATGCTGGTCGATGGCGTTGGCGAGTTTTTGGCGGCTTTGTTGCATGCGTTCCATCTGCAGTTGCTGCCACTGGTTAACGGTTTCCCTGAACTGGTCATACTCGGTCTCCAGCAATTGACGCCAGCGCGGGTTCGCTTCCGAGTTTTCAATTTTTGCCTGTGCACGCTTGAAAATCATCGCCAGGCGCGCGCGCTGGATTTTGAAATCTGGTGTTCGTTTCAGGTTTTTGGCCAAGCCCATCCATGCACACGTGGCGATAAACCACTTGTTGATGTCGTACTGCCACCAACGGATGCCATTGCGATAATCGCTTTGAAACAGGTGGTGAAAGTTATGGTAACCCTCGCCATAGGTGACGATCGCCAGGAACCAGTTGTCCCGCGCTGAATTTTCATCGGTATATGGACGACTGCCCCACATATGAGCCAGGGAGTTAATAAAGAATGTCACGTGGTGGCTGACAACCAGGCGTAAAACACCGGCCAACAGAAATACACCGGCTAAATCACCAACCATCCAGCCCAGCAGCAAGGGCATGGCAATATTCGTGACCAGCACCAACGGCCAGTAGTAGCGGTGTTGCCATGCCACGATTGGGTCGCGCTGCAAGTCTGGTACCACGCTCCAGTCCAGGCGACCGCTCTCGTAATCACGCACCATCCAGCCAACATGAGCAAACCAGAAACCACGGCCAATGGAGTATGGGTCTTTGTCATTATCATCGACATCACGGTGATGGAAGCGATGGCGGATACACCAGACAAGGATACTGTTCTGTAAGGCCATGCCACCAAACACGGCCAGGAATAAGCGCATGATCCAGTGTGCTTCATAGGCCTTGTGTGACCAAAGCCGGTGATAACCACTACCAATCCCAATACCGTTGGCCACCAGGAATATCGCGAAAAAGGCCCAGGCCCAGCCACTGAACCCGTAAACAATGCCATACCACGGCACGATGGTAATGGCGGCTAAAAAAGTCAGGCTTAAAACCAGGGTAACCGGCCAGTTGATGGCCGCTTTTTCGGAACGTAAGTCAGTAGTCATTGATGTCTCTCGGAAATAAAAAGGGGTGCTGCAGTGGCATTCTGTATTAAACATATAGCCACAGGCGCAAGATTTCAATCGGGGTAGCGCGCCAATACTCTAACTGCGCAGGCCGATACCACGATGTAAAAGCCACAAACACGTGCCGGCCAACACCACGCCGAACACACCCATGATGACATATGCATAGCCAATTTCCACATCGGAAACACCAAGGATGCCGTAGCGAAAACCATTGACCATGTAGAGTATCGGGTTAAACGCCGACACCTTTTGCCAGAACTCGGGCAACAGGCTTATTGAATAAAACACGCCGCCAAGATAGGTCAATGGTGTCAGTATAAAAGTGGGTACGATGGCAATGTCATCGAACTTGTTTGCAAATATGGCATTGACCATGCCAGCCATGGCAAACACGATGGATGTCATCAACAACACCGAAACCATGATCAACGGGTGCTGTATTTCTACCCGGGTAAAGAACAATGAAATGATCATAACCACGGTGCCCACCATCATTCCCCTGGCCAAAGCACCGGTCACATAACCCGCGAGGATCACCCAATTCGGGAGTGGTGAAATCAACAGTTCTTCTATATGGCGGCCAAACTTGGCGCCAAAAAACGATGAAACCATGTTGCCATATGAACTCGTGATCACCGACATCATGATCAGCCCGGGAACAATGAACTGCATGTAGTCAAAACCACCCATATCACCGATGCGGCGACCGATCAGGTTGCCAAAAATCACAAAATAGAGTGTCATGGTGATCGCGGGCGGAACGACCGTCTGCGCCCAGATACGCAAAATTCGAGTGACTTCCTTGCGCACAATAGTCTTGTAACCGGTCCAATTAACCTGCCAGTTCATGTTGTCGTTCCTTTTTCTACCAAGCGTAAAAACAGCTCTTCCAAACGGTTGGCCTTGTTTCTCATACTCAGCACACGGATGCCCATATCATCCAGAGAAGAAAAGAGGACATTCAACGATTTCTTCTTCGGCAGCGAAACTTCCAGCGTGAATTCGTCACGTAAACGTATTTCCATGCCATCCAATTGTGGCGCGACAGACAGTGGCTCCCTGACGTCCAGGATAAAGGTCTCGATATCCAGGGTTGCCAACAGGGACTTCATATCCGTATTCCGAACGATCTCGCCATGATCGATAATTGCGATATTGCGACACAGTTCCTCGGCTTCCTCCAGGTAGTGGGTGGTCAATATAACCGTTGTACCACTTTCATTGATCTCGCGGATAAACTCCCACATCGACCGCCTGATCTCGATATCCACGCCCGCCGTCGGCTCATCAAGAATCAACAGCCTGGGTTCGTTGACCATGGCGCGGGCAATCATCAAACGCCGCTTCATGCCGCCGGACAACATCCTCGAGGGCTTGTCATGCTTATCCCATAACTGCAACTGTCGAAGATATTTCTCAGCCCGTTGCAGAGCGACTTTTCGATTGATGCCGTAATAACCCGCCTGGTTAACAATGATTTCGAGGGGTCTTTCAAACTGGTTGAAGTTTAATTCCTGTGGAACCAGGCCGATGTGTGACATGGCCTTTGAACGCTGCCCCTGGACACTCGTGCCAAAAACACTGACCTCACCTGAGCTCGCGTTGACCAATGAACTGATGATGCCAATCAGGGTGGACTTGCCGGCGCCATTGGGGCCCAGCAAAGCAAAAAAATCGCCTTCCTCGACATTCAGGGAAATACCTTTCAAAGCCTCGACACCATTGGCGTAGGTCTTTTTCAGGTCATTGACTTGCAGTGCATGCATCAGACGTCCGTCTTGAGGAGAGAAGGCGCTTATTATAAAGCTGAAGACCTTGCCATAGTAAAGAAAGGAGTGCCCACGAAAGCACTGCAAAACAACCAGCAACGTCATCCACGCAAAAGCACAGCGTAACAACAAGCAATGTCATCCCCGCAAAAGCACAGCGTAACAACAAGCAACGTCATCCCCGCGCAGGCGGGGATCTCATTCGCGTTTCCGGAATGTTGAAAAAGCAGCATATTCGATATCACGACAGCGTTTGGAAGATCCCCGCCTGCGCGGGGATGACGTCTCTGCGCGGGGATGACGTCTCTGCGCGGGGATGACGTCTCTGCGCGGGGATGTCCTTGCTAAAAAGGAGCTTTGTG
>CALJWY010000240.1 GCA_937974465.1 uncultured Lysobacterales bacterium
ATCCGGCTATTGCGAAGCAGTCTCATTGAAATCCGGCAGGCATTGGTTGAAGAAAACAATTTACGCGACATCGAGGGAGCTGCAGGCACCCTGGAGGTGCTCGATGAAATAGAAGTTTTGATTGAATCCATTGTCGCCTCCGGGGAAGCTATTCAACTGGCAATGGATGAGCAGGATGTCGATTCCATGCTTGCCACCGCATCTGATTTGCGAAATTCCGGTATTACACAGGTGCTCCAGGGCCTGATGAGCGAGGCGCTGGCAAGCCGCGTCAGGGAGTTGGAAGAGGCCAATTCAGAGTCCGTATCGCTCGCCCGTTATATCACCGGTGTGTTGCCCCTGTTCATGATTATGCTGGCGGGCATCACCGTGACGATGACATGGTTCTTTTCACGTAGCCTGACTCGCTCTGTCAATGTGCTGCGCGAAGGTGCGCATGCTTTCACCAACGATGATCTGAGTCACCGGATTCCAGAGCTGGACGAACTGGAGTTCGAGCGACTGGCCGAGGCTTTTAATGCCATGGCTCGACAACTGGCGGACCACAGGGCCGCCATGCGTGATTCCAACATCCGGCTGGAGGCCATAGTTGAGGAAAGAACCCGTGCTCTGAAGTCCAGTAACGAGATACTGGAACTCGCGGATGAAAACAGACGTAAGTTACTGGCCGATATCTCGCATGAATTCCGTACACCTTTGACGGTCATACGTGGTGAGTCCGAGATCGCGCTGCGGGGTAAGGCAAAAACCAAGGCCGAGTACCAGGAGACATTGGCCCGCATCATGGAACAGGCCGATCAAACCACGCGACTGGTCGATGACCTGTTGTTTATTGCGCGAGCGGATGCCGGCGAGCCGCGGCTCACCATTCGTTCTGTCTCGGTCGGCAGTGTGTTGAGTGCCACCTGTGATGATTTCAGTGCCAAGGCTGAGCAGAATGAGATCAATATTGAGCTTGCGTTAGGGCAGGGCAGCGCAGTGGTCATGGGTGACGCCGGGCGTTTACGACAGGTATTCTCAATCTTGCTTGATAATGCCCTGCGCTACTCAAATGCGGGGGAGACCATTGAGGTCGGCCTTGTGCGAAACAAAAATGATATCGTCGTCACGGTCAGGGATTCAGGCATTGGTCTGACAAGGGAAGAGTCCCGCCAGGCTTTTCAGCGTTTTTTCCGTGGAGGAAAGGCCCAGGCCCACGCGCGCGGAACGGGCTTGGGGTTGCCAGTGGCCAAAGCTATTGTAGAGGCCCACAAGGGTCAAATTACACTTGAAGGCAAGCCGGGCGAGGGTGCACTTGCCACCGTTATTTTACCTGCCGAAGAAAAATTAAAGGCCGTAGCATGAGAATACTGATCATAGAAGACGAAGAACGAATTGCCGGATTTCTGAGTCGGGGTTTGAAGGCTGAAGGGCATTTCTGTGTTGTGGCTCCAGATGGTGAGGCAGGCTTGTCACTCGGCCTGAAGGGCGACTTTGATTTAGTGCTGCTGGATATGATGCTGCCCGGCCTGCATGGTCGTGAAGTCTGTCAGCAGTTGCGTATGAACCAGATTAATACACCCCTGATTATTCTGTCTGCAATGGATAGTCTCGATGATGTGGTTGCGGGCTTAAGGATGGGTGCAGATGATTACATGACCAAACCGTTTTCATTTGAGGAATTGCTGGCACGTATTGAGACCGTCAGCAGAAGGGGTGCAGAGAATTCCAACAATGATTATTCGATATCCGCCGGCGGGCTTAAATTCGACCGGCAGTCTTTGCGGTTTTTCGTTGAAGGCGAAGAAGTCAAAATGACAGCCAAGGAACTGGCGATCATCGAATTGCTGATGAGTAATCCGGGCACCTTGTTCAGTCGCGAACGCATACTCAGCAACGTGTGGGGTCTTAATATGGATCCTCTGACCAACGTGGTTGATGTGTACATCGGTAAACTGAGGAAGAAAATCGATGGTGACCGGTCAGAATCCATGATCGAAACCGTGCGCGGGCTTGGCTATCGCCTGAAACTTGATTAATAGAGTCATCAGCCAGAAAAATCAGCCAGGTAATATTAATTAAAAATTTAACTTACGTTCATCTTTGCTTCAATACTTGTTCACTTGAGCCGTTTAGTATGTCGAGTAGTGGAAACCGGACGTTAGCTCAGTTTACCCCTTGCTGACTTCCCAAGCGCTCGGGATCCCTGCGATAACCTGACCACCGGCTATATGTTTTCATCGGGTGGCGAAGTGAACACATAGTCAGGTGGGCGGGTAGCCGCCCGCTGAAACGCGAGGATGCGCCAGATTTGCCAGGATGCAAATACCAGGCGTCATTTGAATCAGGTTTCAGTGGTCAGGATATGTCACCGCTCAACAGGGACGTCAGGCGGTGAGGTTGGCTTCGTGATTGTCCTCTATTCTCCTAAGTCAAAACGTAAGTATCGATCCGATAAATGCGCTTCACCAAGATAAGTTTTGTCCCAAAGTTTTATGCTCACGGGTGCCAGGTTGATGATCGTGGGCAGGGGCTGTATTTCCATGTGCAACTGGCCATTGAAAAAGCCGCTGTTGTCATTGCTGATCGATTGTTCCACCTGGCCCAGCTTTAAACCAATATGGCAGCTCGCCAGCAGCTCGGGGTGCTCAATAAAAACAGCTTCAATCGGCGAGGGGTTGGTGCCCAGGCTTAAACCAAAGCCGGACCACTTGGCTGTAAGTGTATCCCCGGTCGCCTCAATGGGGTTCATTAAGTCATTAACCGAAGGTATGGTCGCAAACCGGGTAGTAAATGCTGAATTCCAGCCCGAGATACAGTCGGCCAATGATTGGTTGCCTTTGTACGGTGTGAACACCAGGTCTCCATCAAGTTGAAGATCTGAAGTTAAACGCATATCCAGCTTGAGGTTTTCAAGGTCATCTTCAATTCTGAAATTCGAGAAATTAATGGTCAAAGAGCCGGCGGCTCTCGCCTGGGTGCTGACACGCGCTAACTCGCTTGATGGGATTGCTGCAAGCAAATCCGCTTTGATGGACTCACACATGGGGCCTTTAAAGTTGGGGTCGCTTTGACAGCTTCGAGTGGCCTGGACAGCCAACTGTTCACACGCTTGCCTCATATCTTCAGCGTCGGCGATACAGTTGGCTTGCTCGGCTTCATAGATGGCATTTTGGCGATCCCGCGAGGCTTCACACAAGGGGTCGATGAACTCGCTGACACAACGATTATTCAGTGGGTTACGGAACTTGCAGGAAGAGCAGTCACGGGTATCCCGGAGTTTCTTGCACTGGGTCACATCAGCCTTGCATGCGGGCGTGGTTGGACATTTTCGTTCTTCACACACGATGTCCTGTGGATTAAAAGCCCGCAGGGTCGCCGAGAAGTGCAGGGGAGACAGAGAAGAGCTATCGAACTCCACACTCATACTTGTGTCGGCTAACGCTTCTTGCAACGTCTTACTCAAAAACGGACGTTGTATTTCAACAAGGGCGATATCCGGTTTTTCATCGTGGATTGAGAAGCCACCGGTTCGCTGCTTGAAGCTTTCCTTTAAGCTCGCAAACGCCTGCCTTGCCTGTGCCAGGTCAGCCTGCGCCATGTCTTCCAGGGTTTCCAGTGCGCGTATGCTGTCTGCAAATAGAATACAGCCCGTCTCCTTTTCTACAACCAGAACTTCCCAGCGTTTCGCATCCTGACTGGCCGCACCTTTTCCCGACCAGGTACGCCAACGGGTACTCGGCTCTACCGGCAACTCCTCCGCTGTCACGGGAAGACCGTCGGCAAACCAGTAATGGATAATGCTTATCGGTTGTTTAACGCCCGAAATTTCTGAATAAAAGTATCGGGCACTGGTTTGGCCACCCAGGTTCTCGACAATTTCAACCGGTTCACGGGAGACGACACGGTTGGTAAACATTGCCCGGGAAACCCTGATGTCTGCCGGGCAACTTGAGATTTCGGGTATAAAAGAGAGGTCCAGTGCGATTGTCGTAACCGAGGATTCAATCAGGGTGGCACTGCCAGCTACCAGGACTTTCCCCTTCAGTGTTCTGCTGCTGATTGCGGATGAATCTGAGAAGCCGGGTAAGGACGCACCCACCTGTATTTCACCCAGTGGGATGGCATCCAGAGGAATTAAATTCATGGTCTGCTGAACGATGGGTGTCGCGATATCAGACGTCATCGTCTGAAGCAGGTCTTGGGCGACTTCGGCAGTTGGTTCCGGATATTGCAATTCTTTGAATACAAAGTTTCTGGAAGAAATCCGGAGGTCCTTGAATCGGGGCAGCCACACCAGGCCTGGGCCGTCAAAGTCCAGTAGAATATCTCCGCTTAGTTCTGCTGAAATCGTTTGTCCAGGCTCATAATTGACATCAATAGTGGCTTTTAAAGCAATGATTTGCCTTGTAAAATTTACGTTTAATTTTCTGAAAGTATATGCCGGGTTCGACCTGGCCTGTTCCTGCAGAACAGACTTGATATCCTTGGCCAGCCATTTGTTGTTCAGCCTGATAAGTGTATCGATATTTTCGAGGCTTTCCAGGTCCAGAGCAGCACTTGCTGACCTTTGCGCCTGTAAGGAGGTTCGTTCCGTGGCGGGTCCGATGATGGGTATTGAGTTGCAGGCAGCCAGC
>CALJWY010000241.1 GCA_937974465.1 uncultured Lysobacterales bacterium
CGGTGGTGGAATGCCGGTAGGTGCCTTTGGCGGCAAACGCGAACTGATGGAGTTGGTGGCACCTAGCGGGCCGGTCTACCAGGCCGGAACACTGTCCGGCAATCCGGTTGCCATGGCCGCAGGTTTGGCCACACTGGACCAGATAACAGTTCCAGGATTTTATGAAGATCTCGGAGAAAAAACCCGGATGCTGACCGAGGGCATGCAGGCAGAGGCAGATTTTGCCGGCATTCCGTTTACCACAACCCGGGTGGGCGGGATGTTCGGCCTGTATTTCAGCGCCGAGAAGACTATAGTCAATTTTGACCAGTCTGGCGCGGTTGATGTAGACATGTTCAAACGCTTCTTCCATGCCATGCTGGATAAGGGCGTTTACCTGGCGCCTTCCGCATACGAGGCAGGTTTTGTCTCGTCGGCGCACACAGAGGAGCATATTTCTGCAACTGTCAATGCAGCAAAAGAAGCATTCAGACTTTGTGCCTAGGGCGGCAAACCGGGGCCTGTTTGCCGCTGTCGGGGTTCTACAGGGATCAACTGACCGCTGATGGATAATGGCTGGACCCAAGACCTGTTGAATTGGCTCAGCGCCAACCCGGGCTGGGCTGGTTTCTGGGTGTTTGTAATGTCCTTTGTGGAGTCCCTGGCTTTTGTTGGGATTCTTGTGCCCGGGATTATTATCCTGTTTGGCCTGGGCGCCCTGATAGCATTGGGCGCCATGGATATGGCCACCATCTGGCTGTGGGGGTCACTGGGGGCCCTGCTTGGTGATGTTTCCAGTTATGCGATTGGTCACCGTTATCGGGGCCATCTCCCCGGTATGTGGCCATTTGCCCACTTTCCAAGAATGCTGGAGCGCGGCCGGGAGTATTTCCATATACATGGCCCCAAGAGTGTTGCCATTGGGCGTTTTATTGGTCCCCTGCGGCCGGTAATTCCTGTCACTGCCGGTATGTTGGGGCTAACACCCAAACGTTTTTTGTTGGTCGATATACCTGCCTGCATTTTGTGGACACCGGCCTACCTAATTCCGGGCATGTTGTTTGGCGCTTCATTGGAGGTTGCCTCTGAATATGCTGGCCGGATGTCGCTGGTGTTGGTGATCGGCGTCGTCACCTTGTGGCTCACCTGGTGGCTAATCTGGACGGTTTATGAGGTTTTGGCGAGTCGCTCCGCACGTTGGCTCAGGCATGCCATTCGATGGTTGCGCCGGCACCCGTTGTTCAGCCGAATAATCGGCCCACTACTCGACTCCAGTCAGCCGGAAGTCCTGTCGATCACGATGATGGGTTTATTGCTGGTGGCAATATTCTGGAGCATGGTCATATTGTTGTTCCTGTCACCATTTTCCGCCCACCCGCAATCCATCGACCAGTCCATTCAGGTCTATGCGCTTGGCCTGAGAAACCACATTGCAGACCCATTACTGGTTGCATTGACACAGTTATCCCGGTTGGCGGTACTGATACCAACGTCGGTCGCAGTTCTGCTGTGGCTAATAGGGGCAGGGCGGCTGAAAGCAGCCTGGCACTGGCTGATCGCGATGGGCGGTGGATTTCTGCTGCAACTGTTGTTGGGCTGGACATTGCGTGCCACACCGCTGTTCAGTGAAGCCGGGGCAAACCTCCCGCGTGACCCAAGTGCCGAATTGACGCTGGCAACAGTTGTCCTGGGTTATTTTGCCGTGATGACAGCCAGGGAGCTCAAGCGGCGGAAACGGAAATGGCCCTATGTGATCACCGGTCTGCTTTTGGTTCTGCTTGTGCTTTCAAGGCTATACCTGGGGCTCGACTGGTTCAGCGGCGCGCTTATGGGCGTTGCGCTCGGGATGACATGGACCTTCATTGTTGGTATCGCATACAGGCAGCGCGCAGTTAGGTCTTTCAGTGGATTGGCAGCCAGCCTGATTTTCTTTGGCACCCTGGCGGTTACGTTTACCCTGCAGGTTGAGCAAAACCTCGAAAAAGATATCGCCGCCTACAAACTACCATTACCGCAGAGGGAATTATCCGCAGATGACTGGTGGCAGGACTCCTGGCAGACCCTGCCAAAGGCACGGACCGAACTAAAAACCGTTCCCGCCCGCGAATTTAACTTCCAATTTGCAGGGGAGCCTGAAGAAATTGCGCGTTTGCTGGTCGCAAAAGGCTGGCAAGAAGCTGAACCGGCGACCTGGAAGTGGGGCATCCTGTCAATTAACCCGGAACCCACCGAATATACGCTTCCACCACTGAAGCGTGACTATCGTGGGCATGCTGACAGCCTGTTAATGCATCGTTTGGGTGGCGATCCCCGAAGACAGGAAACCATTCGAATCTGGGATTCCGGAGTCAGGCTCTCACCCTCAAACCAACCGGTCTACCTTGGCCTTGCTGCCAATGAGACCCTGGTACAGAGACTGAAAGTTTTCAGTTACTGGAGTGCGGTTCAGCCTTCAAGGGACGAGCTGCAGCAACTGGTCGATGAGTTGGCTGAAATGGAGGCGGGGTGGCGCACCGATTCCCTGTTATTGATCAGGAACTAGCACTCACTCCCGGGTTCCTGAAAACGCGGTAATAACTCGAGCAGCAACTGTAACCGGTCCAGTGGGTCTGTTATTTGCAACAGTGTCTGTTTTTCCTGGTTTTCCAACGACAGCAGCTCGGAAAGGCGGTAACCCAACCAGCTTGCATCCTGCAGATCGGCGGGCTGGAAATCCGGAAAATTATCACCCAGTTGCTCCATGAACCTGCCGGCAATCAGCGACAGAACCGAATACTCTTCCGGTACTTCAACGGGTTCAGATTCGGCCAGCAGGTTAACTTCAGCCATTAACAAAGCGTTGTCGCGCATGCGCGTGGTTTCAATCACAAAGCGCTGCCTTCCGCGTGCAACGATTCCCAGCAAACCATCATCCAGCGTGGAAAAATCACAAATTTCAGCCGTGGTGCCGATGCGCAAGTGATTGGCGGTCTGCCCCTCTCTTTCCGGGTTGTTCACCAGGCAAACACCAAAAGGACTGCCACGGGCGCTGCAATCGCGAACCATATCAATATATCGCTGTTCAAAGATGCGCAGCGGCAGGTAACCGCCAGGAAAGAGCACGACGGGTAACGGGAATATGGGAATATCGTTATGGTTCACAAATCTTTCAGCGAATCAGCCAGTCTTTGCGGCGCGGCTTCAAAACCGCCATTGCTCATAAACACCACGTGATCACCGGGTTCCAGGCTGCTTTCCATCTGTTGCAGCATGTCATCAACCCGGGTGACAATCTTTGCGCGCCCCTCGAGCGGTGCAAGGGCGACATTGGGGTCCCAGTCAATACCCTCAGAGGTCTTCAGCCAGACCTGGTCGGCGGCAATCAGGGCAGGCCCCAATTCATTCGCATGAACACCCGCACGCATGGTGTTGCTGCGCGGTTCCAGCCCAACCAGGATACGGGCATTACCAACTTTTCGCCGCAAACCCTCGAGGGTAAGCCGGATGGCAGTTGGGTGGTGTGCGAAGTCATCATAAACGTGAATATCGTTCTTGAAAGCGATCTCTTCCAGGCGCCGTTTTACCCCGCGGAACGAAGACAATGCCTTGATGGCGGTGCCGACAGGTACGCCCACTGCGTGTGTTGCGGCAATTGCTGCGCAGGCGTTCATGGCGTTGTGACGGCCACAATGAGTCCATTCCAGCGTACCCATACCCTGTTGCATGTGGTGGATACGCAAATTGGCCCCGTCACTTGAGAGCATCTCAACGTACCACTCGTGTTCCTCTTCGAGAGAAAAGCGCTGTAAATTGCTCCAGCAACCCTTTGCCAAAACCCCTTCCAGGTGTGTGTCTTCAGCATTGCTGATAATGGTCCCATTACCGGGAATGGTCCGAATCAGGTGGTGAAACTGGGTCTCTATGGCTGCAAGATTGGGGAAAATATCCGCATGGTCATACTCCAGGTTATTCAGAATGGCGACCTTCGGGCGGTAATGGACAAACTTGGAGCGCTTGTCAAAAAACGAGGTGTCATATTCATCCGC
>CALJWY010000242.1 GCA_937974465.1 uncultured Lysobacterales bacterium
GCCGGCCGATGAAACCCGGCAGGTACGCGAATCTCCACATACCAAAGCTTTGGTGGAAGAAATGCGTCTGCCCGAATACTGGCGTAAAGTCGGCTGGCCGGATATGTGCAGCCCGATCGGTGAGGATGATTTCGAATGTCATTGAATCAGTTTGCAGAAAACCGGCCATTGACGAATGAGGATTTTGCATGAGTTTTTTTAGGGAGTTAAAAAGAAGAAACGTTTTTCGCGTCGGTATAGCCTACGCGGTAGCCACGTGGCTTTTGCTTCAGCTCTCCGACATCCTGGCACCATTGCTCAACCTGCCGGAATTCGTACAGCGTTTTGTGCTGTTGCTGTTGCTCATCGGCTTTATTCCCGCCCTGATTTTTGCCTGGGCTTTTGAAATGACGCCGGAAGGCCTGAAAAAAGAAAAAGACGTGGACCGGGATCGTTCCATTGCTTCACAAACGGGTCGCAAACTGGACCGTACCATCATCGTCATATTGTCACTGGCACTCGGATATTTCGCCTGGGACAAATTCATTGCGGATCCACCCATAGAAAATCCGGAAGCAGCCGTCCAGGCCGAATCCATCGTCAAACAGGTGGAGCAAGCGCAAGCCAGCCCCGAATCGGGGGGTAAGTCCATTGCGGTTCTTCCGTTTGTCAATATGAGTACCGATGCCGAAAATGAATTTTTCTCAGATGGTATATCGGAAGAAATTCTCAATGTGCTGGCCAGCATCCCTGATCTGAAAGTCGCCGCGCGTACATCAGCGTTTGCGTTTAAGGGCAGCAACACCAAAATTGCTCAGATCGCCAAGGAGTTGGGTGTAAATCATGTGCTGGAAGGCAGCGTGCGAAAATCCGGTAACCAGGTGCGTGTCACCGCCCAGTTGATTAAAGCCGATGACGGTTTTCATCTCTGGTCGGAAAATTATGACCGGGAACTGACCAATATTTTTACCATCCAGGACGAGATCGCCGACTCAATTGCACAAGCCCTGCAAGTGTCTTTGAAATTGGCCAGTGGATCAGCCGGCAACCTGACAGGCACCAACAGCATCGAGGCTTATGAGCACTATCTGAAAGGTACGTCACTTTGGCATCTGCGCACGGTGAGCAGTTTGCGTGAATCGATTGAGGAATTTGAAAAAGCAGTTTCCCTGGATCCTGAATTCGCAAAGGCCTATGCCGGCCTGGCACTGACCTGGTCGGTCATCGATGGTTATGTGAACATGGACAGCGCGACTGTGATGCGCAATACCAGTCAGTCTGCAAACATGGCCCTGTCGATAGACCCGGACAATGCAGAAGCACACGCTGCACTGGCCCAGGTTGCACAGCGGGAGTTCAGGTATAAAGAAGCCACCGACTTATATCAGCGTGCAAGCGCTTTGAACCCCTCATTTGCAACTGCACATCAATGGTTAGGCAATTCGCTTGGAGAAATGGGCGATCCCGAGGCCGGGCTTGTCAGTTTACAAAAGGCATGGAGCCTGGATCCACGCTCGCGCATTATCGGTGCGAACCTGGCACTTCAACTTGCCAACCTTGACCGAAGCCAGGAGGCCCTTGATGTGCTCAGCCAAATAATGGCATTCGCACCAGATTTCCCGGATACCTCTGAGTTACTGATGCACATTGCAATTATCGCCGGGGATTGTGCAAGCGCTTTGGAGTCCGGCAACAGGCTCGCAAAGCTTTTGAACAAGCCAGCTGATGCGATCGGAACCTACCTGGATTTGTGCCAAACAGATGACGCCATACTCAGGGCCAGCGCAATTGAAACCATCCTGAACTGGTCAAATTCGGAGTTTTCTGACCCGAACAGCCCGAGCCTGTCGTATCCTGAAGAACTAACCGGCTTAATTATAGAGCTGGGCGAATTTGATGCTGCGTTCAAACTGGTCGAGAAATATTACACAATATATCCTGATTTCGGTTTGGCATATGTCTTGCGTCCCAAGAGGACAGAAAACGGCATCATTTTTTACTGTGATTCACGTGTACAGTCGATTTTTGAACAGCGGGGTATTCCACAGGTCGAAGGCGAAGACATTTGCAAATGACCTAGGTCATCAATGCATGACCAATGATACTTTAGAATTATTTGTAAGGGCTTTAAACTGTCCGTTAAAAATTACGCTTATGTATATAAATTGTCCGATTTGGTCAACTGGGGCGAAGGAACCATCGGCTAAACTATGAAGTCTCAGATGTTGAGTGGTTTGACATCGTTACTTCAGGAGGTTTACTAAAAAAGAGATGCGAGTTTTTGATATCTACAACCACCCTAAATATGGCAAGCGGGCCGTCCGTCGCGGTTTCTCATGGTTGGCATTCCTCGCCCCCTCGGTTTGGGCGGTGCGTCGGGGTCTGGGTTTGACCACCGTGCTTTTGGTGGTTACGACCACTCTGATGTTTGATATCGCCCAGCTGGCAGGTTCCTGGGTGTCCGGCCCCATGGCCCAGTTCCTGTTACTGGTTGCCCTGGTGATTGTGTTTGGTCTCAAACCGGGTTTTTCCGGTTATCGCTGGCACGCACGTGTGTTGAAAGAGGAAAAATTTTCTTTTGAATGCACGGTCGCGGCCGAGAATCGCCGCAAGGCACTGAAGGCCGCCAATGACGATCTCTACACGGACAAAATCAACATAACGGCCGCTTAAAGCTGATTACAGCTGTGGCCGGCAGACCACGTCGTGATCCA
Source organism: uncultured Lysobacterales bacterium (assembly GCA_937974465.1). Taxonomy (GTDB): domain Bacteria; phylum Pseudomonadota; class Gammaproteobacteria; order Xanthomonadales; family SZUA-36; genus SZUA-36. The sequence goes on from CALJWY010000242.1 coordinate 2,694, forward strand.
CAGGCTAAAAAAATAACTTCTCAAATAAAAGGCGGGCCCAGGCCCGCCTTTTTTTATTAACCTCTAACCGCAGATCAGCCAAACTGATTCATCGTATTGTCTTTGCCACCGGCCTTGAGTGCAGCGTCACCGGCGAAGTACTCCTTGTGGTCATCGCCAATATTGGAACCGGACATGATCTGGTGCTTCACACACGCAATACCCTGGCGTATTTCCTCGCGCTGTACATGCAATACGTAGCCCAGCATACCAAGCTCGCCGAAGTACTCTTTCGACAGCGTGTCGGTGGACAATGCTGCGGTATGGTAAGTCGGCAACGTGATCAGGTGATGGAAAATTCCGGCATCACGGGCGGCATCAGCCTGGAAGGTTCGAATATGGTCATCCGCGGCCTTGCCCAGTTCGCTGTCATCATAGTCCACGCTCATCAAATTGTTGCGATCATAGGCAGACACGTCCTTACCTTCCTCAACCCAGGCGTCATACGTCTGCTGGCGGAAGTTGAGGGTCCAGTTGAAAGACGGGCTGTTGTTGTAAACCAGCTTGGCATTCGGGACCACCTCGCGAACACGATCGACCATGCCGCCGATTTGACCAATATGGGGCTTCTCTGTCTCGATCCAGATCATGTCGGCACCATTTTGCAAGGATGTGATGCAGTCGAGCACGCAGCGATCTTCACCGGTGCCGGCACGGAACTGGAACAGGTTGGATTCGAGCCGTTTTGGCCGCAATAATTTTCCGTCACGCTTCAGAACAATATCGCCGTTGTGCATATCTTCCAGGTGGATCTCCTCACAGTCGAGGAATGAGTTGTACTGGTCACCCAAATCGCCCGGCTCATGGGTCACCGCTATTTGCTTGGTCAAACCGGCGCCAAGGGAGTCAGTACGCGCAACGATCACTCCATTATCGATACCAAGCTCCAGAAATGCATAGCGACAAGCATTGATCTTGGCGAGAAAATCAGAATGCGGAACCGTTACTTTACCGTCCTGGTGGCCGCATTGTTTTTCGTCGGAAACCTGGTTTTCGATCTGCAGACAGCAGGCACCAGCTTCAATCATTTGCTTGGCCAGCAGGTACGTGGCCTCTGCGTTGCCAAAGCCGGCATCAATATCGGCAATAATGGGTACAACGTGTGTCTCGTGATTGTCGATTTGATCCTGGATATCGGCTTCCCTGGCGGCGTCACCGTCGGCCCGGGCCGAATCCAGTTCACGGAACAGAAGATTAAGTTCGCGCGAGTCTGCCTGGCGCAGAAAGGTGTAGAGTTCCCCGATCAGTTCGGGAACCGTGGTTTTTTCATGCATCGATTGATCCGGCAATGGACCGAACTCGGACCGCAGCGCGGCAACCATCCAGCCGGACAGGTATAAATACTTCTTTTTTGTGCTGCCAAAGTGCTTTTTGATGGAGATCATCTTCTGCTGGCCGATAAAACCGTGCCAGCAACCAAGTGACTGGGTGAACTTAGAGGAATCGGCATCGTATTCCGCCATATCGCGGCGCATGATGTCAGCCGTGTACTGGGCAATTTCCAGACCGGTTTTGAATCTGTTCTGGGTGCGCATACGGGCGGCTGATTCAGGATTAATTGCATTCCAGGAGCTGCCAGCGGCTTCGCAAACCCCGGTGATAGAATTGATATCTTTTGTGTAACTTGACATAGCCAATCCTCCGTTTCTCGTGTTCAATAAAGGTTTTAAACGACAAAATCACGCAGAGATTATTAATCTGGATTATCGGTTAAAAAAATCATTCTAGCCACACTCACAAGATTTAGATAATCTATGCACTTTATACTCAGCATTTATTTAATGAATAAAGGTCCGCTTCGTAAAAAAGGATATGTTTTGTGAATTTAAAGAACGTCGATCTTAATCTGCTGGTCTACCTTGACGTCCTGCTTCGCGAGCTCAATGTGACCCGCGCTGCGGAGAGCCTGGGCATCTCCCAGCCGGCCATGAGTAACGGTTTACGGCGTTTGCGGAAGTTGTTTTCCGACCCATTGTTGGTGCGTACCAGTGGTGGCATGAGTCCAACCGAACGGGCATTAAACCTGCAACCAGAGATTCGTGAAGTGGTTGCCTCGATCAAAAAAGTGGTTGAGCCTGACCGGCAATTCGACGCTGCCAATGCCGATCGCGTTTTTCGCATCTCCGTAAGTGACTACAGTGAGGCAACGCTACTGCCACACATGTTGCGTCGCATGCGTTCAGAATCACCCGACGTCACCCTGGACGTTCTGACACCAAGTGATGTGAGCTATCAGGATCTGGAGCGGGGCAGTGTTGACCTGGTGATAAATCGCTTTGATGTGTTGCCACAGTCATTTCATCAGATGCCCATTTGGCGGGATGGCTTCTCCTGCATCATTCACCACCAGAATCCGATACGCGATAATTTTAATTTGCAGACCTACCTTGAGGCAGGTCACGTATGGGTCAGCAAAACAGGAATGGGGATTGGTGTAGGCATGGAACCTGATGCCGTGCAGGGCCTGGGTTGGGTCGATGAGGCCCTCACCAAGCTGGGTAAAAAGCGTCGCATACGGGTGTTTACCCGGCATTATTACGCAGCGATGCGCTTGGCGGTATTGCGTGACCTAATCATCACCCTGCCCAGCAGGGCGGCCAACCTGGTGAAAGATGATCCTGGCGTGATTATTTTGCCCCCACCGTTTGAGATTCCGCCAATCGAGTTAACCATGGCCTGGAGTCCCCTGCTACAACATAACCCCGCACATCAATGGATACGCCGTTTGATTGCAGA
>CALJWY010000243.1 GCA_937974465.1 uncultured Lysobacterales bacterium
TGAAAATCCGGGCGCAGTAAGCAGCACCGAATTTCACTATGTGGGTGCCAAAGTGCAAGCGGGGGGTCGCGGTTTGCTGGGGTTCGGCGAGGTCATTGTTTACGACCCTCAACTAAAGATTCGAAGCAATACACGGTATCGACAGGACTTCCCGTTTATCGGTTTACCTCTTGATACAACGAAGGCCAAAGCGGCGTCGGGGTCAAAGTTTGCAGCTATCACAATTAGCTCAAATGCAGATCCTGTAGCTTGGCCGTCGGTCACGCCCGATACAAAACCACCATCTTCAGTGGGTAGCGCAATCCTCAGCTACAGTGTTAGCCATTGGCGGCAAAGCCCTACCACTTCCGGGGCCCTTCGGGTTTATTCAGACAAGCAGCTAACCCGCACCTATACGCTTGCGGGAAACCTGGCAAGCAAGGTTCTGACACAGAACGACTATGACAGTTATGCAAACCTGACAAAAACCATCACGCAAACGTTTCCAAGTGACGGCACAACACCCTTTGCCAATCGCACATTGACCAACAAGTGGTCGGCTGTGGACAAGTCAGACTGGAACCTTGGTCAATTGATCAGAAGCGTGGCAAGCCACAGTCGCACAGGTGAGTCACCTGCTATCAGGACATCAGCCTTTCAGTATGACATGGCAACAGGATCAATGATCAAAGAGGTCATCGAACCAGGTGATGCAAAACTGAATATTGCAAAGACATTTGCTTATGATCAATTTGGTAACCGGGTCGCTACTTCGAAAAAGGGTGTAGGGATGCTCGCTCGAACCAGTTCAGTGACCTTTGAGTCGCTGGGTCGGTTCGCGGTGAATGAAACCAATGCACTGGGCCAGCTTGTCCGGAAAGTGCCGGACTCGAAATGGGATGTGTTCGGTAATCCGCTCGAAGTCGTGAATATTGATGGAGTCGTTAGCAAAAGCGCCGCCGACCTGATGGGACGGCTGTTTGCGAGTTACAACCAAACCGGCGCCTGGCAAAAAACCCTGAACCGAAGGGGGCGGGGAAACCATTGTCCGGAAGGAACCATCTGGTACGCAACCAGCGAGGTTGGGGGTGGCACAAAGAGTAGTCAATGTTTTGATGGCTTAGGTCGCATAATCCGCAAAATAACCCGGAACATCGACAATCAATGGATCTATTCAGACCAGTACTTTGATACATCCGGTCGGCTGACAAGGATATCCGAGCCTTATTTCAGAAATGACACCCGTTATTGGAGCGAGACAGCGTTCGACAGGCTCGGTCGCGTCACGGATGTTTTAAGTGCCGGCGGCGATGATATCAGCATCCATTATGACGAAGCCGCAGCCAGTCATTGCACAAGCGCCGGGCCTGGGACCACAGTCACCACCAATGCCCTGGGCCAGCAGTCTACAGAAGTGAAAAATGTTCTTGGTGAGACCGTTGAAAGTTATGACCATGATTGTGGGCAGGTGGCCTTCAATTATGACTCCATGGGCCAACTGACCAGTTCCACGGGTGCAGACGGCTCGACCATCAGAATGGTCTATGACGCAGCAGGTCGGAAAATAGCCCAGTCGGATCCGGATAAAGGCAACTGGCAATACGCATACAATGCGCTCGGTGAATTAACCCGGCAATTGGACGGCAAACACCAGGCCATCGACTTTGAGTATGACCGGTTGGGGCGAATAACCCATCGTAGAGAACTGATCAATGTTGCAAGCCTGGCAGATTCCAGTTTTGACACCGTCAACCACGAAACGACAATTTACAAAGCGTCTGGACCTGGAAAGTCTCAACCCGAGCGGGTCACTTATAGTGCTGGAGAATCGGGCGAAATTATTCATCAGCGTAAAATGGCATACGATTGGCTGGGACGCGTCAGCGATGTGGTAACCAACATTGGTAACAACCAGTTCTACGTGCAAACCACCTATGACGCCTTTGGCCGGGTATTTCAGCAGTTTGATGCCTCCGGCGATGATCGTGGGGTGAGATACCATTACAGCAATGGTTATCTGAGCCTGCTGAAAGAGGCGCGGGAGGGTGTGAATGGCCAGGTCTACCAGGAAATCCTCGATATGGACGCCAGGGGTAATGTAACCAGGGCCATGCTGGGCAATGGTGTTACAGCCATAGCTGACTACCACCCTTCTAACGGCCATTTGACCAGCTTGCGTGCTTACGACCCGATGGGGGTGGAATTACAGGATGTGAATTACCTGTTTGATGTGCTGGGTAATTTGAAATCCCGTCATGACCTGTCGGGACAGCAGAACCTGAAAGAAGACTTTGCCTACGATGCAATAAACCGTCTGAAGCAGGTGCGATTAACAGCGCCCGGGTTAGGTATTTCCAGCCCGGTAGAAACACTCGCGATAAATTATGATGCCGTCGGTAACATTACTTGGAAATCAGATGTTGGCGCCTACAGCTACGGTTCAAGTCTTGCAGGACCGCATGCCGTGATGCGCGCTGGTAGCGCAAACTACGCCTATGACACGAATGGCAATCAACTCAACGGAAATGGCCGGAACATAAGCTATACAGTGTTTGACAAGGCCGCCAGGATGGAGGCCGGAAGTGATGTCACTGAA
>CALJWY010000244.1 GCA_937974465.1 uncultured Lysobacterales bacterium
ACCTGTTTGGATTTGTATACGACGATTTCGAACTACAAAACTACCAGTGCCACGCGGGCATCAAGGCGCCAATTTCGGTTTGATGGGAAAATCAGTCACACTGGTTGCGGCCATGGGTAAGAACAGGGCAATTGGCCTGGATGGGCGCATGCCCTGGCATTTGCCGGCCGAGTTACAACACTTCAAACGAACCACGTTGGGTAAAACAATTGTGATGGGTCGCAAGACCTGGCAGTCGATTGGCAGACCTTTGCCAGGCCGGCAGAATATCGTGATCAGCCGGAGTCCCGGTTTCGTTGCTACGGGTGCAGAGGTTGTGACTTCACTTGGCGCTGCTATCGAAATTTCAGCTACTGCCGAGGTCATGGTTATCGGCGGCGGCCAGCTATATGCCCAGGCTCTAAGCCTTGCCACGCGCATGGTCTTGACATTGATTGAGATTGAGCCAGAAGCTGATACCTGGTTTCCAGAATGGAACACTGCGCAGTGGCGGCAAATCGGCGAACAATCATATCCGGCCGATGAAAAAAACGGCCTGGCCTACCGGGTTGTTGAATTGGTCCGCATCCATAGCGGGGCAGCTTGAACAAGGCTTTCTTAGCGGTTTTTCCGGCAAGAGGTCTGGAACAGTTCACGATCCTCAAGTCTGAATGCGCTCAATTTACCGCCCCAGACACAACCTGAATCCATCGAAATATAACGCTTCTTAACGCGCAGGCCGAGTGCGGCCCAATGGCCGAAAGCGATGGTAATGTCCCTGGTCAGGCGATGCTTGTGTTTGAACCAAGGCCGGTAGTTGCCCGGCTGGCTGCCGGGAGGGCCGGAAACATTATAAATGCCGCGGCCATTTGCATCACAGAACCGCATGCGCGTCAGAATATTTGTAATCAGACGCAATCTCTTCCAGCCATTTCTGCTGTCACGCCATTGCCTGGGGCGGTTGCCATACATCCGTTTCAGGAATTCAGCACGCTCATCAGATTGCAAAATGGCGGATACTTCTGCTCCCGCATTGACCGCGGCCTGCCAGTCCCATTGTGGTATGACGCCGGCGTGAACCCGCAGCATCTGATGCTCTTCTGACCATATGGCGAGCGGCTGTGTGCATAGCCAGTCCATCAATGAACTGCATTCCGCGTCTGCAAATATGGCGTCGAATTCGCTGTTACCTGAATTGCCGGCAGGACTGCTTTCATAATGGGCCAGCAGGTGCAAATCATGATTCCCGAGGCTAACGCTAACCGCCGGGCCAACGCTTTTTAACAGCTTTAGTACTTGTAGTGATTGTCCGCCGCGATTGACGAGATCACCGCATAGCCACAACTTGTCCGTGGCCGGATCAAAATTGATCTTTTGCAGCAGCAGTTGCAAAGGATCATAGCAACCTTGTATGTCTCCAATAAGGTAGGTGGACATCTACAACCCTTGAACGCTCAGTGAAGTGGAGCATCCGGGGTTTGTAAAGTGAACTCCGGTATTTCCGTACGAAAAGATTGACCATCAGCCGTTACAAACCCATAGGAACCACGCATGGAACCAACTCGAGTTGGAATCACTGCGCCACTGGTGTAACTATAAGATTTGCCGGGCGCCAACTCCGGAGTTTCTCCAACGACACCTTCGCCCATAACCTCTTCGACTGAACCATCTGCGTGTGTAATCACCCAGTGACGATTTCGCAGCGTGATATTCTGATCGGAGCGATTGGTTATGTGAATGGTATACGAGAAGGCAAACTTGTCCTCGTGTTGACCAAGAAATTCGGGGTGCGCCACGACATGAACCGGAATTTTATTACTCATACTCATTGCTCTTGGAATGGTTGGCTGGTGTGTTGTCAATCTGAATCATACGACAGTGCCCGCGCCAGTGCGGCAAATTGCGACAGGCTGAGCTGTTCCGCCCGTTGTCCGGGGTCAACACCCGCTGCGATAATTTGTTCGGTATCCAGCAGGGCGCCAAGACTGTTTCGCAGCGTTTTTCGACGCTGGGAAAATGCGGCAGCCACCAGCTTCTCAAGATTCTCAAAACTGCCTGCATCGGCTGGCGGCACCCTTAAGGGCTGCAGAGACACGATGCTCGAGGTCACTTTGGGAACCGGGGAAAAACTTTCCGGGGGTACGTCGAATAACGGTGAGACCTTGCACCTGAATTGTGTCATCACGGACAAACGACCGTAGGTGCGGCTGCCTGGCGCAGCGGCCATGCGGTCGACAACCTCTTTTTGCAGCATGAAATGCATGTCAATGATCTGCTCGTGCCACTGCAGTACATGGAAGATCAGCGGTGTGGAAATATTGTATGGCAGGTTGCCGATCAGTCTGAAAGGACGGCCACCGGTAATTTCAAAAAAATCAGCCTTGAGCGCATCCAGGGCGTGGATGGTGATATTTGATGATTCGGAAAATTGCTCATCCAGACGCGAGACAAGGTCGCGATCAAGTTCGATCAAGTGCAACTCAGCGCCACTTTCCAATAAGGGACGGGTGAGTGCAGCTTGTCCGGGTCCGATTTCAATGAGTAAATCAGATGGCTTTGGGGCAATGCAACGGATAATACGGTCAATAACTTTCTGGTCATGTAAAAAATTCTGGCCAAACCTTTTTCTCGCCCGATGCTTCATCTCGGTTGCTCCAGGTTTCCGGCTACGCGGTCATTTGTCATCTGCACATGCTTTGCGCGGTTTTTGCGGCAATGTACATACTCGAGGCATCAGCAATGTATTTGCCTGCAATATCCAGAGCGGTTCCGTGATCCACCGAGGTACGAATAAATGGCAGGCCCAGCGTAATA
>CALJWY010000245.1 GCA_937974465.1 uncultured Lysobacterales bacterium
ATTTCCACCAGCGGAGTCGATTGCCAGGGGTGACGATCCGCGATGGGTAGCCGCCCGCATCATTATTGACAAAGCGACAGATGCTCCAACAATCTCTGCAGAAACCAAGTTCCCCAATGTCAGCGGTGCGATCATTGATGCCTGCGGTTACCTGGCAGGCCTGAGCATTGCCAACGGCGTGCAATCCCTGGAGACCGGAAAAAATCCGACCACGTGGTTTTATGAGGAATTGAACCGGGCATTTGAGTCAGCTCAAATCAAGCTGCCGGAATCAGCGTGTGTCAATTCTGCAGCCAGTCAAGAAGCAGGAACACGGCTGGCAAAAAATAGCCGGCACAACGATGATCTTGCGCAACCGGCATCCGAGATATCAGCCGTGGCCGCACTTCAGGAAGCCGCTGAGGCCGAACCTGTGGAACAAGCGGCAGGCGCTGCAGTAAAAATTCCGGGGGCCAACGCTACAGAAAGTATTGCTAATAATGCTGTGATCGAACCGCAGCCTGCCAGCCCTCCATCGCTGTGGCGTAGCATTCCCTGGTGGGTGTTTCTGGCCGGCCTCATTACCCTGGCCATTCTTGCCTGGAAAATCATCTTCTTTTTGCGTTTGCAAAATCAATCGGCTAATCCGCAAGCCGGTATAACCATCCAGCCCGCTTCGGATGAACCGGATACCACACGCCTGCAGGTTGCGGTATCGGAGTCCGCATCCAAGCCCCGGTCAGGTCATGATGATGCGGCTGAATTGCCTTCCTGGAGCCAGTTGCCTGAGGGCTGTGATGCCTTTGTTGTGCTTCAGGGAGTGTTTGATGAGGACACTTCGTTTAGCGGTTATTATGCTGTCAGGCACAACCAGTTTGATATCATTATTGGCAGGGGGAATGCGGATATACGAATCGAGCACCCTGCCATCAGCCGCTCACATGCGCGCTTGAAGAACGAAGATGATTCCATGACCCTGTCAGACCTCGGCTCCAGTAATGGCACCTATATTGGTGCTGTTCCCTGTCTACCAGGCGACATCATGTACGTGCAACCCGGCGACCAGGTTTTCCTGGGCGATGTGGGTTTTTATATCAGGATCATCAGCAAAGAGAGCGACTTGCAATGATCAGCCATTCTTCAGCACTTCAGCCCGGCACTCTTGTAGGTGAGCTGCAGATCAACGCCATTCTCGGGGTTGGAACCTTTGGCATAACCTACCTGGCGACCGATCCGGCGATTGGAACACGCTTTGCGCTGAAGGAATACTTCCCCTCCAAGCACGTGTCGCGCGGGAAAAATGGTTTTCTTGAAACCGACGATGAAAAGTCTGCACAGGCATTTGCCGACGGTATGAAAGCCTTTCTCAACGAGGCGCGCATGCTGGCTGCGCTGGATCATCCTAATATCGTTAGTGTCCTGCGATATTTCGAGGCCAATGGAACTGCGTATTTCCTGATGCCGTTTTACCAGGGCGCACCATTGCACCGGCAATTGGAAAGTAAGGGCGTGCTCGATCGTGAAGCCGCGAAGGCGTTGCTCATCCCGTTGATGGATGCACTGGAGTACCTGCACAGCGAGGGCGTGGTCCACCAGGACGTCAAGCCGGCCAATATCTACATGACGGACGCAGGTCAGCCGGTATTGCTGGATTTCGGGGTTGCGGCAGCAGACCAGCAGCAATCTTCCAAATTGGGCAGCGCCGGGTACGCCGCCCCGGAACAGGCATCTACCGATGGCAGCATCGGGCCATGGACGGATATCTATGGCCTTGCCGCAACACTTTACCGCAGTTTAACAGGAGGCATTCCCCCATCGGCAACGGAACGCTTAAAAGCGCTGGCGGCATCCGGACGAGACCCGCTGCCGTCGCTGAAGGAACAACTGTCGATCACTGAATTCGGTGGCCTGATCGACGCCATTGAACTGGGCATGCAACTGCAACGCCAGGATCGGCCAAGGGATGTAGCACACTGGAGACAGTCCTTCGAAAGTCTTGACTGGCATCGAACCGTCGTGGTTCCGGGAAGTTCAAGGTCTTATGCGAAAGAAGGCCGTGAGTGGTTACCCATCACCTTGCTGGCGATACTTGTTGTATCCATGATGGCGATCGGGGTGTACCTGTTAACGGATGAATCACCTGAGACATCCTCCCCGGTGTCTGCCCAGACGGATACCGGCGTTAGCGGTACAGTGCGAACCAGCCCGGTGACACAAACGGTTTCGGCGGAAGAGACTGAACGCTGGCAGGCGGCCCTGCAGGCAGATACGGTTTCCGGCTATCGACGTTTTATAGAAGATTACCCGGAGTCCTTTTACAAAACCCAGGCAGAGACTCAACTGGATATCCTCGATGAAAAGCTCTGGCAGGAGTTATCCCCCGAGGATACTGTTCCGGCCTACGAAGATTACCTGGATGTATTTCCCAACGGCATACACCAGGCGGAAGCCCTGCAAAGAATGGACGCGATCAGGCAGGAACTGGCCAGGCAAGAGCGTGAAAAACTGGAAAGAGAAAGACAGGATGACCTTGCATTTGAAAACGCATCGAATGAGCGCACCATCCCGGCCTTCGACCGCTATATCAGCGATTGGCCCTCCGGCCGGCATATTGAAGAAGCAACCAGGGTCAGGCGATTATTATCGGACCAGGCGGAAGACAACAAGGCCTTTCAGCTTGCACAAAAACTAAACACCAAGGACGCTTTCCAGGCATATATCGATGCTTTCCCCACAGGGGTTAACATCACCGCCGCCTTGCAACATATCGATGACCTGACCTTGCGGCCCGGCAAAACCTTCAG
>CALJWY010000246.1 GCA_937974465.1 uncultured Lysobacterales bacterium
CATGACATGTCTGAGTTGGGTGACCTCGCACTGCATGAAGCCAATATCTGGTTTGGCCTGCCCATGACACAGGGTCTTAAGCTGGCCGAGATTGATGCGGACTTGGGGTCTTACTTCAAAACAGACCGGGGGGTTCTGGTATTAAAGGCAAAGACTGACAATGAGCTGCAATTGAAGTCTGGTGACGTGATCCTGAAAGTCGGTGATACAGACGTAAACTCGCCTTCTGACTTTATGCGCACATTGCGAGAGTTTGAGGAAGGTCAGGAACTGCACATCGATGTAAAACGCGATGGCAAAGACAAGACGCTTAAAACAATCATGCCTGAAGATCGTCTGAGTTTTATCGCGCCATTAATCAATCAAACCCATAGCTTTAAATTTACCCACCACAACGATTAAGGCTCCACTCAAACCAGGCACTTTGTGCGACCCTGCAGCCGCGGGGTCGTTGTCTCTGTACTTGAGTGAATACCTGGCACGCATCATAATCCCTGCTCGTCTTGTTGATTTCTTTGAAGAGCGGCATACACATGGAACATTTAAAAAGCGCCATCAATTGGTTTGAGATACCGGCCGTAGATTTTGACCGCGCCGTCAGGTTTTACAGCCATATTTATGATTTCGAGATGCCTACGCGCGATATGGGGCAAATGAAGATGGGGTTTTTCCAACATGAGCAGGGTGCAGGCATCGGGGGAAGCGTTATTTTCGGCGAGGGCGATAAACCATCCGTCGATGGTGCAAAGATTTATCTCAACGGCGGCGCTGATTTGAACCAGGTACTGGAACGGGTCGAAGCTGCCGGCGGCAAGGTGATCATGACCAAGACAGAAATTGCACCGGAAATTGGCTATTTCGCCATCTTTGACGATAGCGAAGGCAATCGCATTTACCTGCACTCGATGAACTGAACAGGACTGAATTAACCCGTATGTCTGCAAAATCGGACTCCATCAGGTCCATTCTTTACGCCCTGTTTGCGAACCTTTCGATTGCGATTGCCAAGGGGGCGGCGGCATTTTGGACCGGTTCGAGCGCAATGCTGGCGGAGGCCATTCATTCACTTGCAGACAGCTGTAATCAACTTTTGCTGTTGTTCGGAATGCGCCAATCCAAACGTGCGCCCGATTCGAATTACCCACTTGGATACGGCAAAAGCATCTATTTTTGGTCATTCCTGGTTGCTGTCATCCTGTTTAGCCTGGGTGGTATGTTTTCCATCTATGAAGGGGTGCACAAGTTTTTGCACCCGGTCCAGCTCAACTCGCCCATGATCGCAGTCGGCGTATTGATCTTTGCGATCATTGCCGAATCCATCTCGCTGTGGGGTTGTATGCAGGCGGTCAACAAGGAACGAAGAAATCGCGCCATACCCACCTGGTTTCGTGAAAGCCGTAGCAGTGAATTAATCGTTGTATTCGGCGAGGACGTGGCCGCCCTGCTCGGACTTGTTTTGGCTCTAATCGCCGTGGTGACTGCTGCTGTCACCGGCAACCCGGTCTACGACGCAATCGGCACGATTATGATTGGAATACTGCTTGTGGTCATAGCCGTTATGCTTGCGGTTGAGGTGAAAGACCTGTTGATTGGCCAGGGCGTGGAACAGCACCTGCGACAAGATATGGAAACCTTCCTGGCGGAACGCCCGGAGGTCGATAGTGTCTACAGCCTTTTGACCTTGCAAATGGGCCATGAAGCAATGGTTGCGGTTAAGGCAAAAATGCGCGCGACCGGCTCCGAGGCCGGTTTGGTCGTTGCCATCAACACGATTGAGAGAGAGTTTCGCGAAGCTTTCCCAATCACCAAATGGCTGTTTTTTGAGCCAGATAACAGGGACGATTAATTGCTGTGAGCAATCCAAAAGTAGGTTTTGTCAGCCTTGGCTGCCCCAAGGCGCTGGTTGATTCCGAGCGCATACTGACCCAGCTTCGCACCGACGGCTATGAAATATCACCCAGCTATGATGGTGCAGACGTGGTCGTGGTCAACACCTGCGGGTTTATTGACAGCGCCCGCGCCGAGTCACTTGACGCGATCGGTGAAGCCCTGAATGAAAACGGACGCGTGATTGTCACCGGTTGCATGGGGGTCGATGAAAAGGAGATCCGTGATCTTCACCCGTCCGTGTTGTCGGTCAGTGGACCGCAACAATACGAACAGGTGGTGGGAGCCGTCCATCAGCATGCACCGTTTGAGCGCCAGCATGACCCTTTCAGCGACTTGGTTCCACCACAGGGAATCAAGCTGACACCGCGACACTATGCCTACCTGAAAATTTCGGAGGGATGCAATCACAGCTGTAGCTTCTGCATTATTCCATCCATGCGTGGAAAACTCGTCAGCAGACCTGCCGGCGATGTCTTGTCAGAAGCCGAGAGACTGGTCGATTCAGGCGTTAAAGAATTGTTGGTGATATCACAGGATACTTCGGCTTACGGTGTCGACCTTAAATATCGCCTTGACTTCTGGGGTGGCAAACCGGTTAAAACCCGCATCACCGAGCTGTGCCGTGAACTGGGCCAACTTGGCGCATGGGTCAGGCTGCATTATGTCTACCCCTACCCTCACGTGGATGAACTTGTGCCATTGATGGCGGAAGGCCTGGTGCTGCCTTACCTCGATATACCCTTACAACATGGCAGTCCGCGCATATTGAAACTGATGAAACGACCTGCCGCGGCAGAAAATGCACTCAAGCGCATCAGGAAGTGGCGGGAAATTTGTCCGGACATCACCCTGCGCAGCACATTTATCGTCGGCTTCCCCGGCGAGACGGATGATGATTTCAACCAACTGATGGACTTTATTGACGAGGCGCAGCTGGATCGTGTCGGTTGCTTCCAGTACTCCCCCGTGGATGGTGCGGGCGCCAACTCACTTCCGGATCATGTACCGGCCGAGGTCATGGCGGAACGCGAGCAGATATTTATGCAACGCCAGGCAGACATCAGCCGCGCCCGCCTGCAGGCCAGGGTTGGCAGCGTACAGGAGGTACTGGTCGACCACGTTGATGAGCAAGGTGCGATTGCACGGAGCCACGCTGACGCGCCTGAAATTGATGGCCAGGTGTATGTGCTGGACGGTCAGGAACTGGCCGCCGGTGACCTGGTGCGCGTACAGATATCCGCTGCAGATGATTATGATCTCAGCGGTTACCTGAGCAGATAAACCTTCCCAACATGCAAGCCATCAGCCAAATCGTCGAGAGAAACCTGCATCGACAAAATCCCGTAGCCGAGGCGTTATGGATTAACCCCGGCAAAGACGAAGGCTGGCGCATTGCAAAACAGAAATGTCGCACGCTAACACTGTCCAGCCAGGATTTTGGTGTATTTAGCTATCTCAAGCAGATGGGTGCAAACATTGAATTCTCTGCGTTTCCCAAACCCGGTCAAG
>CALJWY010000247.1 GCA_937974465.1 uncultured Lysobacterales bacterium
CACGAGGTTGATAAAATCATCACCGTCAAAACCGACCGAGGTGCTGGAGTAGACAGGCGATAGCACGACGCTGGAAAACTGCTGCTCCAGTTCTTCAATACCAGCCTGGATATTGGCCCCGGCATTGACATTCGAGCCCAGTCCCAGCCATGCCTTGCTCATCATGTTTTTGATCCGCGCTCAATGATCACGCCGACAGCGCTGGATCCGCGTACCGCCCCGGGTTTGCTCAGTTTGAGGTGTAACCATGTCACCGGGAACTCTGCAAGCACGATGCCCGCACACTGTTCGGCCAGCGCTTCAACCAGTTGGAACTCACTGGCTTCCACGAATTGAATCAGGCGTTTTGAAACCGCCTTGTAATCAAGGGTGTCAGCGATATCGTCGCTGAGACCCGCGCGACTGATATCAAATGCCATTTTCAGGTCAAGGCTGACTGTCTGGGTGATTTCACGCTCCCAGTCAAAAATACCAATGACTGTCTGGATACGCAGATCTTCAATAAAAACCAAGTCCCTTGTCATGCACTGTTCTCTCTTTCTGGGTCAGGGGCGCTGGGCCCCGATCGGTGGTAGTTGGTCCAGCGGCCAGCGCGCAAAGGCCTGCAGGCCCGGACCGGTGTGTTGACCCGCCAACAGCCGCTGGCAACCGGCAAGAGCTATCATGGCGCCATTATCGGTGCAAAACTCCAGGCGCGGATAAGACACTTTCCAACCATGCTTTTTACCGGCCCTCTGCAAGGTTTCCCGCAATACCAGGTTGGCGCCGACGCCACCGGCAATCACCAGTTGTCCGGCACGGGTTTGCTGCATGGCCCGACGGCACTTGATCAGCAATGTATCAACCACAGCCTGTTGAAACCCTGCTGCAATATCGGCACGTGTCTTGTCATCCTTTTCGCCCTTGAGCCACAGGTTACGGGTATGTGTCTTGAGGCCGCTAAAACTGAAATCCAGTCCCGGCCGATTGGTCATTGGTCGAGGGAAAGAAAACCTTTCGGGATCACCGTGTTCTGCAAGCCTGGCCAATGCAGGGCCACCCGGATAGCCCAGGTCGAGCAGCTTGGCTGTTTTATCAAAGGCTTCACCTGCAGAGTCATCAAGGGTCTCGCCAAGAATCCGGTACTCGCCGATCCTGCGCACTTCCACCAGCATCGAATGTCCGCCGGACACGAGCAATGCTACAAAAGGAACTTCCGGCGGGTGTTCTTCGAGCATTGGCGCCAGCAGGTGTCCCTCCATGTGATGGACCGCAAGTGCGGGGCAACCGAGCGCCATCGCGATGCTGCGACCAGTTGCTGTGCCAACCAGCAATGCACCGATCAATCCTGGTCCGGCCGTATAGGCCACCGCATCGATGTCATTTCGCTCAAGGCCGGCTTTTTCAAGACACTGGTTGATCAACGGCAGTAATTTCCGCACATGATCGCGGGAGGCGATTTCTGGAACAACGCCACCGTATTCTGCATGGATATCCACCTGGCTGAACAAGGCGTGTCCCAGCAGGCCAGCCTCGCTGTCATACAGCGCCACACCGGTTTCATCACAGGACGTTTCTATACCTAGTACGATCATGGCTTTTGTCTGGGGGCCTCGGGTAATGGATTAGAACAGGGATTGTAAATCAAGCAAGGCTAAACTGCTGAATAAATCCCAAACAGTGCAAGCCAATCTTCCTGCCACCAACCCGGCTGATAAAAAAGAAATTCATCAACACCACTTTTGACTGGGTTAACATACCGCAAGTTGATTGCGCGGAGTCTGAATTTGACCAAACCTCTGGGGGTTGTAGCATCGGGGCACAAGGAAACCTCGAAAGCAGCCAGGTTAATGCTTGAGCAGGGCGGCAATGCATTTGACGCGGTGCTGGCTGCCATGTGCGCGGCCTGTGTGAGTGAGCCCATGCTGGCCAGTCTCGGCGGTGGTGGCTTTCTGCTGGCACAAACGGGCAACGATACGCCCAGAGTCTTTGACTTTTTCACCCAGACACCGTCCGCAACACGCAGGCAGCTGGACTTTTACCCCATACAGGCGGATTTTGGCATTGCAACCCAGGAATTTCATATCGGTATGGGCTCTATCGCTGTGCCCGGTGTCGTGGCCGGTTTGTTTGCCATACACCAGGAACACTGTCGATTACCCCTGGAAGCCATCATGGAGCCGGCGATATTCCTGGCGCGTGAAGGTGTGCGGATCAATCGTTTGCAAAAATATATCAACGATATTCTGGGTCCGATTATCAATGCATCTCCAGCCGCATACGCCCTGGCCAAACCCATGTTTGCACCTGGCAGGCTGGCCGAGATTGGCGAATTCATATCAAACCCGGATTTGGCGGACACCTTTGAGGTATTGGCCAGTCAAGGTCGGGAGTGGTTCTACCAGGGAGAGGCCGCACAACAACTGGTGCGGGACTGTGAGCGCAAGGGCGGGTTGATCACTGCAGGCGACTTGAAATCTTATCAAGTGATTGTGCGCAAACCGGTCACCTTTGCATCGCAAAAGGCAATGATCAGCGTCAACAGTCCACCATCCCCGGGTGGATGCCTTATCGCTTTTGCCCTGTCACTGCTGGATAAGTTGCAGCCGGGGCAGCACGAATGGGGCGGCGTGCAACACACCAATGACCTGGCCAATGTGATGCAGGCCGCTAGCCTGGTGCGCCTGCAACAGGGCCTTACATCCGGAATGGATGAGGCCAAGGCCAAGGCAATTTTGGCGCCTGAACACCTGTCAGGGTGGCAGCAGACCTTAAAGGCCAATGCCATGGCGACGCGTGGAACCACGCATATCAGCGTCGCAGATGCGGAGGGAAACCTGGCCAGCCTGACACTTTCCAACGGTGAGGGGTCTGCCTATGTGCTGCCCGGCACCGGCGTCATGTTCAACAACATGTTGGGTGAGGAGGATCTCAACCCGGAAGGATTTCACCGTATACCACCCGGCGTCAGGCTTGCTTCAATGATGACGCCGACCATTGTCCGTTATGCAGATGGCGGCCAGATAGCGCTGGGGTCAGGTGGTTCCAACCGGATTCGCAGCGCCATTCTCCAGGTCCTGATAAACCTGCTGCAATTTGACATGGAGCTGGAGCAGGCGGTCAACGCGCCAAGGTTACACCTGGAGGACCGGCAACTGAATGTGGAGACCGGTTTTTCCGCAGCCGCCATGCAGTCGCTTGAGGCGGGATGGCCTGGGGTAAAACTCTGGCAAGACACCAATTTGTTTTTTGGTGGCGTGCATGCGGTTGAACGATTATCCAACGGTAGATTCCGTGCTGCCGGCGATCCACGCAGGGGTGGGGCAATAGCTTTTGCACATTGAGCTATTTATTTCTTTGCAAGCACAAGGGATTAAAGGTTAAAATACGCGGCTACGCCCAATGTGGGCATCACTTAGAGATTGGAGTAACAATGCCAAGCGTAAAAGTTCGCGAAAACGAGCCTTTTGAATATGCACTGCGTCGCTTTAAGCGTTCATGTGAGAAGGCCGGAGTACTGGCGGAAACGCGTCGCCGTGAGTACTATGAAAAACCAACACAGGAACGTAAACGTAAAGCTGCAGCAGCAGTAAAACGTAACCTGCGTCGTCTGTCACGGGATACAATTCGCCGTACGCGTATGTATTGATAGTTTGTTTTTGTTCGACCCCGAGGCGCCTGTTTCGGGTGGTTGCAAAAACAACCCGTCGGTCGAAAGTAATTGTCAAAAAATTCAAGTCCTAGTAGAAGTGCCGCCATGACCCTGAAGGCTCAAATCCTGGAAGATGTGAAAACCGCAATGCGTGCTCGCGACCAGAAGCGATTGACTGCGCTGCGTCTGATCACTGCTGCCATCAAGCAAATTGAGGTGGACCAGCGTATCGAATTGGATGACCAGGCTGTTCTTGCTGTGTTGGATAAAATGGTCAAGCAACGCCGGGAATCGCTGGCACAATACGAATCTGCAGGCAGGCATGACCTGGCTGAACAAGAGCAGTTCGAACTGGATTTGATCTCTGTTTATCTCCCGGAAGCGCTGAGTGACGAAGAGGTCGCCGCGTTGATCAAACAAGCCATAGCCGATACGGGCGCAAGCAGTATTCGGGATATGGGTGCTGTTATGAACAAACTCAGGGGAGAGGTACAGGGCCGCGCCGACATGAAAGCTGTCAGTAGTACCGTTAAAGCGCAACTCGGCGCTTGATTATGCCGCTGGCCACAGGCCTGAGCGTTATTCCAATCCTGCCCAACCGGGCATCCCACCCAGGTATCGATCTGTCATGAGTGGCCTGATACCCGATGCATTCATCGAGGAATTGCTTGCACGCAGTGACGTAGTCGAGCTAATCGAACGCAGGGTGCCCTTAAAACGTGTTGGCAATGAGTTCCATGCCTGTTGCCCATTCCACGATGAGAAAACGCCGTCGTTTACCGTTAGCCCCAGAAAGCAGTTTTACCACTGTTTTGGCTGTGGGGCACATGGTTCGGTCATCGGCTTTTTGATGCAGTACGAGGGTTTGGAGTTTCTCGACGCGGTCGAGGAGCTGGCACGCGCTGCCGGCCTCGAGGTACCAACCAGTGGTAAACCGCAAGCACGCGTCGACACGAGCTTGTTCGATATGCTTGCAGAATGTGCAAAATTCTATACGGAGCAGCTTAAGAACCACCCGGCTGCGGTTGAATACCTCAAGAATCGCGGTTTGTCCGGTGAGGTTTGCCGGGATTTTGATATTGGTTATGCACCATCTGGCTGGGATGCATTGATCAAGAACCTGGGTAGCAACCCGGTAAAACTGGACCAGTTAAAACAGGTCGGCATGCTCAGCGAAGGCAAGAGTGGCAGTTATGACAAGTTTCGTGACCGCATCATGTTTCCCATCCATGACCGCCGTGGACGGGTCATTGCTTTTGGCGGGCGGGCCCTGGCCGATGACGGGCCCAAGTATCTGAACTCACCCGAGACCCCCCTTTATCACAAGAGTCGTGAGCTTTATGGCCTGTACCAGGCCCGCCAACGGTCTGGAAGGCTTGATGATATTATTGTGGTCGAAGGCTATATGGATGTCGTCGCGCTGTCG
>CALJWY010000248.1 GCA_937974465.1 uncultured Lysobacterales bacterium
TCGTACTTGCCGCTGAATCGCACCGTGTATTGCCGCCTTCCAACCTCATTGCTACCCGCTGAAATGTTTGCGTTTGCACCCAGCTCGCTGGAAACGGACGTCAGGTCCAGGCCGATATTGGCTGCTTTGAAGGGGTCAAAGGTAATGCGAACCTCATGAGTTCGGCCGCCAAATGTACCGGTCCTGGATACTCCCGGCACCCTCTCCAGCCTCGTTACAACGGTATCTTCAAGAAAGTCCTGGTAAGACTCGATGGGCCGCTCATTTCCCGGCTTTTTAGCTACGGCGAACCAGGCAATTACTTTTTCAAATGAACTGCCGCCGACACTGATGACGGGCTCATTGGCATCCACAGGGTACCTTGGGACCTGGTTCAACCGGTTCATGACCTCGATAAGAGCGCGGTTCATGTCCGTATCGATGGCAAATTCCAATTGTATGGAACCACTGCCAAAGCTTGACGTTGATGACATTCTGAGCAAACCGGGCACGCTGCGCAGCACATCTTCCTGTGGCTCAATAATTTCTGACTCGATTTCATTGGGAGCAGAAGCGCGCCAGGGTGTCCGGATTGAAATCTCCGGCCGCTCGATTTCAGGGGTCATCTGGATAGGCAACCTGAACATACTGATGGTGCCGAAAATCACCACGAGTATGCACGCCACGATCACGGCGACAGGGTTGCCCAAAGATAAACGCGTTAAAGTCAAAACATTCAACCTTATGGATTTTTGGCAACTATACCCGATTTATAGCACCGATAAGCACACGGCGGTTGATGAATTGCCAATTACCCGCCACACAAGCATGAATTAGGCGATTTTCAGCTATCTGAAAGCGTATTTATTGGGTATTATGCAGACACCACTTCCGGAGTAAATTGATGGAATACGACTACATTGTCGTAGGCGCCGGCTCTGCCGGCTGCGTCATGGCAAACCGCCTCAGTGAAAACCCTTCAAACCGCGTTTTATTGCTTGAAGCAGGCGCCTCAGACTATAACCCGAACATCCATATTCCAGCGGGTTTAGCCAATTTGAGTAACAATACGAGCCTGAACTGGGCCTACTCGACCGAGCCCCAGAGCGAATTGCACCAGCGCGAACTCTTTTGGCCGCGGGGCAAGGTTCTCGGCGGTTCCAGCGCGATCAACGCAATGATTTACCTGCGCGGCCAACCTGAAGATTACGATAGCTGGGCAGCTTTGGGTAATGCCGGCTGGGATTTCGAGAGTGTTTTGCCCTATTTTCTCAAGTCGCAGGATCAGCAGCGGGGCGCCTCCCGCCTGCATGGGAGCGGTGGGCCACTATCCGTTCAGGACCTGAGACATGTCAATCCTCTAACCAGGGTGTTTATCCAGGCTGCTGAACAGGCAGGTTACCCCTTGAACAATGATTTCAACGGCGAACAACAGGCTGGATTTGGCATCTACCAGGTGACCCAGCGAAAGGGCCGGCGCTGCAGTGCAGCTACCGCTTACCTTAAACCAGCGCTCAAGCGGCCAAACTTAACTGTCATAACAAAGGCCCTCGCAGAAAAAGTACTGTTGGACAATCACCGCGCAACAGGAATCCAGGTCTCCCATAAAGGCCGCTCCCGTCAATTCCATGGTGGGGAAATCATACTCAGCGGCGGCGCAATCAACTCACCCCAATTGTTAATGCTGTCGGGCATCGGACCGGCTGAACATCTGCGTTCGCTTGGTATCAGGCCTGACCATCCGCTCGAGGGTGTTGGCCAGAACCTACAGGACCACCTCGATATTTGTACACTCGCTGCGAGCTCCAGCAGTGACACCTACGACAAGACCAGCCGCATACTTGCCGGCATCAGGTATCTGCTAACGCAATCGGGCCCTGCTTCTTCCAACCTCGCTGAAGGCGGTGGTTTTGTATGTAGCCGGTTGGCAACAGATCAACGGCCTGACCTGCAGTTTCACTTTGTTCCCGGCCTGTTGGATGATCATGGGCGCAACGTCATGCCCGGCCGGGGCATGACCATTCATGCCTGCCCATTGCGTCCGCAAAGTCGCGGCGAGATATTGCTTAAATCTGCAGATCCTGCCACCGCGCCAACCATGCAACCCAACTACCTGCAGTCCGGGCAGGATCTTGAGTTGATGCTTGAAGGCGCGCGCTTTGCAACGGAGATTTTCAGCCAGGATGTGTTCAAGCCCTACGTTGACGGCTTTATATATCCAGAGCCATCCGTCAAAACCCGGGACCAGAAGATTGATTTTATTCGCCGTAAGGCGGAAACCGTCTATCATCCAATCGGCACCTGCAAAATGGGTAATGACGCGATGGCTGTTGTTGATGCAGACCTGAAGGTGCACAGCCTGGATAATCTTCGCGTGGTGGATGCGTCTGTTATGCCGGAACTGGTATCAGGTAATACCAATGCACCGACAATGATGATTGCTGAAAAATGTGCCGACTCCATGCTGAATGGAGTCTGAAATAGCGGGCTTTGTGCAGCTTCCAATCTGAAGTGTGTACAGCTGGCGCGCTGTCTTCAGCAGCGTTCAGATATCAGCGTCCGGCTCACCACCACTGATCATGGGAAGCGGGACGTGAATGACCGAGCAAACCACGCGCAATAATTCCATTTCAGCAACCGCAACTCGATTGTCCGCCATAACCGTTGCAATCAGGGCTTTGACAAGCTTGCTTTTATCGGCTGGCCTAAGCCGGTCAAGTGCCGCCAGGGTGCTGTCGAGGATATCCGCCCAACTGTCAACCTGGGGCATTGTTGTATTTGCATCGACTTCCAGGCTTTCACAACCGGCACGAAAGGCCCGCTTAACATCTTCATCGCTTTTGTTGCCATGCAAAGCAAGCACGGCTATTACCTGGACTGCCTTGTCTATGACTTGCTGAATCGACTTTCTGCCTGACATTCTGACACTTTGCGGGTTCACTGACTCCCACAGATGCTGGGTAATTATTTTTGCCATCAGGTACTCAAAAACATCGGTCAGGCCATCAGCCTCACTCAAGGCCTTGACCGTGGCCAGTACGCGCTTGACGTAATCAGGCGGTCTGCGTTTGAGCTCGGGCATGGCTATCTCCAGCAACGGCAGGCGTTGCTCCCGTGCCAGCTGGGGAGCCGCATCAAGCAGGCCTCTTACCTTGCTTTCACTGTCGCTACCCATATGCGTTGCAACCGCCAGCAACTGCTGCTCCCGAACCTCGGCTTGCCGGTCCATCAGGCTGTAAAACAGCACTTCTGTTGCCCACTGGTTGGAATGTGCCGCCCTGCTGATATCTTCCGGGATCGACGCTGCAAGGGCAGCCGCCATCAGGATCCTGGAGAAGTCCGGGTTGCCAATCTGGTCGACCAGGTTGTCCGCGTCGAACATCGAGGCGCCACCCCGCGCTGCCTTCTGCTCTCTATTCGCCTGCTCTTCAGCTGCAAGCCTTTCCTGCCGCTGAATGTTCTTTGCGAGCTGTACGAGATCATCAGGATTAAAAGAACTGTCGATACGCCGGATGCGCTGGCTCATGGGTGGATGGGTCGAAAACATGCTCATTTTTTCACCCGCCCCAAACAACATGTGGCTGACCTCTTCAGTTTCCACATTCAGGTATGACGCGTCACTGTAGACCGCAATTTTCTTGAGCGCGCCGGCAATCCCGTCCGGGTCACGGGTAAACTGCACAGCCGATGCATCCGCCAGGTACTCACGTTGTCGCGACACCGCCGACTTTATCCAACGACCAAAAAACAAGCCAATGTAACCTACCACGGTCACCGCAACGGCAATGATCACCACGGCCCCGGCGTTGCTGTTTTTTGACCGGCCCATGTAGTAGGAACCATGCAAAACACGACGCCCGATCAGCGCCAGCACAAGGATGCCAAATAACGCGCCCATCAGGCGGATATTGAGACGCATATCGCCATTGAAAATATGGCTGAACTCATGCGCAATCACACCTTGTAGTTCGTTACGGTTTAACTTCTCGAGAGCCCCGCGGGTCACCGCGACTGCAGCATCCGCGGGTGTGAAGCCAGCCGCGAATGCATTGATCGCGGATTCCTGCTCCAGAACGTAAATCTCCGGCACCGGAATACCGGAAGCCAAGGCTATTTCCTCAACAACGTTATAAAGGCGTCTGCGTTGCGGGTCCTGCGCATCGGCTTCAACCAGGACGCCACCAAGATCACGTGCAACCTTGCCCCCACCCGAGCGCAGCGCTGCTGTTTTGAACAGGCTGGCGACCACAACGACCCCCGTTGTAACCAACGCGCCAAGCATCAGTGTGGATGCATTGGTCTTGAGTGTTTGTAGTGTAAATACGCCCTGTTGATTCTCAGTATCCATCAACCCGAAGGCGACCAGGATGGCGAAGTCGATAACTGCGACAATGGAGATGACCGCCAGAATAAAAAGGAAAACCAGCCAACGGCTCTGGCGCCGCGCCTTCTCCTGGAATTCAAAAAAATTCATTTAGGCCAGCCTGGGTTCAACGTTACAAATGGCCTTCCTCGCTGGAAGACCATCGCAAGCAATCACTGACTAAAACGAAACCTGTGGCACTTCGCGCTTGGCCTCATCCTCAATCTCCAATAACTCTGCCTGTTGAAAGCTAAACCAACCGGCAAAAAAGTTGTTGGGGAAAGATTCGCGCAAGGTGTTGTATTGCATCACCGAGTCATTATACGCCTGGCGGGCAAAGGCAACCTTGTTTTCGGTCGTGGTGAGTTCCTCGGACAGCTGCATCATATTTTGATTGGCCTTCAAATCCGGATAAGATTCTGAAAGCGCAAATAACCTGCCAAGTGCCCCCGATAAACCCTGCTCAGCCTGCGCCAGTTGCTTCATCGCCTCTGGATCAGATGGATCTTTTGCAGCGGTTTTAAGGCCGGCAACCGCCATATTACGGGCTGTGATAACTGCTTCCAGGGTCTCACGCTCATGCTTCATGTAACCCTTGGCCGTTTCAACCAGGTTGGGTATCAGGTCATGACGACGCGTAAGTTGAACATCGATTTGTGCAAATGCATTTTTGAACCGGTTTCTGCCTGCGACCAGTCGGTTGTAGATTGATATCGCAAGAAAAATTCCACCTACTATTAAGGCAAGTACTATCCAACTCATCATAACCTCCGTTCTCTACAGCCCTGTCTTTGGGAAATTCTAGCAAATTAGTCCGGGTGGTGAGTGTGTCTTAGGTCACCTGTTAATTTTTGCCCAGGAATCCCGCAATGATACCGTCCTGTTCAGAATAGGCCGGTCGGAATTAGCACTATCCTCATCAATGGTGAAGTAACCCACCCGCTCAAACTGGAAATAATCACCAGGCTTACCTTTGCTTACCACCGGTTCAACGATGGCATTGTCAACAATATCCAGTGAGTGCGGATTGAGGAACTCACGATAATCCCTGTCCTTATCAGCCAATGGATTGGGCACGTTGAAAAGACGGTCATACATGCGTACTTCGGCGGTGAGGCCATGTTCTACTGAAACCCAGTGGATCGTGCCCTTAACCTTTCTGGCGGCACCAGGCAGGCCACTGCGGCTGTCAGGATCATACTCACAGTGTATTTCCACGACCTTTCCTTCCGCATCCTTGACAAAATCGACACACTTGATGATAAACGCGTTGCGTAATCGAACTTCACCACCAGGCTTCAAGCGGAAGAACTTGCGTGGAGGCTCTTCCATAAAGTCGCCACGCTCAATCCAGAGTTCGCGGCCCATCGGGACCTGGCGAAGACCCATCTCGGGCTTTTGCGGATGCAGGGGTGCTTCCAGCCACTCAGACTCACCCTCGGGATAATTGGTCAGAATGACTTTAACGGGATCAAGCACAGCCATGGCCCTGGGTGCATTTTCGTTCATGTCATTGCGAACTGCATTTTCCAGAACACCCACCGGGATAATGCTGTCAGCCTTGGCAACACCGGCCTCCTTCCAGAACGTGCGAATCGATTTAGCGGTATATCCGCGACGACGCAACCCTGCAATGGTCGGCATACGCGGGTCGTCCCAGCCGGATACATGTCCTTCCTCGACCAGTTCTCTGAGCTTGCGCTTGCTCATGACGGTAAAATCCAGGTTGCCACGGGCAAACTCTATCTGCCGCGGGTGGCAGGGCGCCGGGATATTATCGAGAAACCAGTTATACAGCGGCCGGTGGTCTTCAAACTCGAGGGTGCAAATAGAGTGGGTAATACCTTCGATAGCATCTGAAATTCCATGCGCCCAATCGTACATGGGATAAATGTTCCACTTATCCCCGGTGCGATGATGCGGGACCTTGCGAATCCGGTAGATGGCCGGGTCACGCATGTGCATATTGCCCGAGGTCATATCAATACGTGCCCGCAGCAAATGTTCACCGTCTGCGAATTCACCATTTTTCATCCGCTCGAACAGATCAAGGTTTTCCTCGACCGAGCGATTGCGATAGGGGCTTTCCTTACCTTCAACACCAAATGACCCGCGACTGGAACGCACGGCTTCGGCATCCTGGCTATCAACATACGCTTTGCCGTTCTTTATCAGGTAAATTGCATATTCATACAGCTGCTGAAAATAATCCGATGCATGACGCAATTCATTCCATTCGAAACCAAGCCAACGCACATCATTCATGATGGCTTGCGCAAAATCCTCGCTTTCTTTCAGTGGATTGGTATCATCGAAACGCAAATTCGTTGTGCCACCAAACTCGGCAGCCAATCCGAAATTTAAACAAATGGACTTGGCATGGCCAATATGCAAATGGCCATTGGGCTCGGGTGGGAACCTGGTCGCGATCTTGTCGTGTTTGCCGGATTCAAGATCATTGATAACGATATTGCGTATAAAGTTGCTTACCGGTGGAGTCTGGTCTTTATTCAATTTACTAGCCTTTAGCGGTTCTGATATATAGTTGTATGCAAGACGTGGATTCTATCCCATAACGAATGTGCTTCCACTACAGATCACCTAATTATTAACAATAAATGCGGAAAAACGATGGCATCAATCAATAAACTCAGTCTTAGCGCAAAAATCTTTATTGCCATGATACTCGGCGCCATTGCCGGATTGGCGCTCAATATCGCCGGCAATCCGGAATGGTCTCAGATTTGGCTGATTGACGGGGTCTTCAAGGTTGTCGGGCAGATTTTTATCAGTCTCTTGAAAATGCTGGTGGTGCCGCTGGTATTTGTTTCCCTGGTTTGCGGGTCCAGTTCGTTGTCTGACCCGAAAATGCTGGGCAGAGTAGGTGGCAAAACCATCGGCCTATACCTGCTCACGACCGCCATTGCCGTATGCCTGGCCCTTTCATCCGCCATTATCTTCAAGCCAGGGGTTGGTGCCCAGCCCATCTCAAAAGTCGATACGCAAATTGCCGAGGCGACGCCTTTTACACAGGTACTGATAGACATGGTTCCAACCAACCCTGTCGCCGCCATGGCTGACGGGCAGATGCTTCCAATAATCTTTTTTGCCGTGCTGCTGGGAATTTCCATCACTCTGAGTAAAGAGGTTGGGGTGCGTGTTGCGAGTTGGTTCAACGATATGAATGCCATCATCATGAAGCTGGTTACCCTGGTGATGGGATTTGCGCCCTACGGTGTTTTCTCATTGATCGCCATCCTCGCCGCCACCAGCAGCGCTGACAGTTTCCTGGCTTTGGGAAAATATGTCGGACTGGTTTTTGCGGTACTGTTCATACACGCTTTGGTGGTCTATCCAATCCTGTTCTCGATGTTGGCGCGCTTAAGCCCCATGAAGTTCCTGTTCAAGCTAAGGGCCGCCGTGCTGTTCGCCTTTTCAACGGCGTCCAGCAACGCCACCATTCCCGTAACTCTGGAAACGGTTGAAAAAAGAATTGGTGTCAGCAACAAGGTTGCCTCGTTCACCATTCCCCTGGGTGCAACCATCAATATGGATGGCACGGCGATCATGCAGGGAATTGCAACCGGCTTTATTGCCCAGTATTACGGTATTGACCTGTCAATGAGCCAGTACCTGATGGTGGTGGTCATGGTAATACTTGCTTCCATTGGAACTGCGGGCGTTCCCAGTGTGGGCCTGGTCGTATTGGCCGGCGTGCTAACCCAGGTTGGTTTGCCCGCTGAAGGGATCGCCTTGATACTGGGTGTTGACCGGTTACTGGACATGACCCGTACGGTTGTGAATATAACCGGAGATTCCATGGTTACGACCGTCGTGGCCAAATCTGAGGGTGAGCTTGACCTTGATATCTTTGATGATCCCAAGGCCGGTGTTATCTATGACCGTTAACCCTGCGTTCGCGGCATACCGTTCGTACCCCAGGGCACCTTCTCGACCAGTTTCTGGTCTCACCTTGTCCTGAACATAAAAAAAGCCCCGGCCATATGGTCGGGGCTTGAAATGGTGTATCGCATAAGGCATAGAAGTGTGGGGACTGCCTGTCATGAGACGCGACACACCAGGCACAGTCAACTTGCATGCAAAGCATACCCTTCGGAGGTTAAAAAGATGTAAATCTATCGTTGGTAATTTGTGATTTTACCGACTTTATTATGCAACCTGTCTTCCGCCCTGATGACGCTTTAAAAATATCAGCAACAAGGATATCGCAGCGGGCGTCATACCGGGTATCCGCAACGCCTGGCCAACGCTTTCAGGACGGGCTTTGCAGAGTTTTTCGCTCAATTCTGCAGACAGGCCATGCACCTTTGAGTAGTCAAAATCTTTCGGAATCAAGGTTTGTTCATTGCGCTGGTTTTTTTCAACCTCACCGGCCTGGCGGACCAGGTAGCCTGCGTAACGTACCTGTATATCGACCTGCTCTGCTACTTTATTGTCACTGCTTCCAGGGCCGAGCCCTTCGACCTGCATCAGGTCTGAGTAGCTGATTTCTGGCCGTTTGAGCAAATCAAGTGCCTTTGCCTCCTTGCTGAGTCCGATACCCAGTTCTTTCTTGAGTGATTGACCCATTGAGTTATCCGGTGTTACCCAAATGGCCCCCAATCTTGACTGCTCAGCTTCAATGGCTGCTTTTTTGATTTCATATGTCTGCCAGCGATCATCACCGACAAGCCCGAGCCGGCGGCCGGATTCGGTCAATCGCAAATCTGCATTGTCTTCGCGCAGCTGCAGACGGTACTCGGCCCGGCTGGTGAACATCCGGTAAGGCTCACGTGTTCCCTGTGTGATCAGATCATCGATGAGGACACCAATATAGGCCTCGTCCCTGCGCGGGGTCCACGCCTCCTCACCACGGGTAGCCCGCGCTGCGTTGATGCCGGCAACCAGGCCCTGTGCAGCAGCCTCTTCATATCCGGTGGTGCCATTGATCTGCCCCGCAAAATAAAGACCTTTAACCGGCTTGGTCTCAAGACTGGCATTCAAGCCACGGGGGTCAAAGAAATCATATTCAATGGCATAACCCGGCCTGGTTATATGCGCTTTCTCAAAACCGGCAATACTGCGTACAAAATCAACCTGGACATCAAAAGGCAAACTAGTGGATATGCCGTTTGGATAGAGTTCCCTGGTATGCAGCCCCTCCGGCTCCACGAAAATCTGGTGGCTGTCGCGCTCAGCAAATCGCACCACCTTGTCTTCAATCGATGGGCAGTAACGTGGTCCCACGCCATCGATGTTGCCCGAATACATCGGTGAACGGTGTAGTCCTGCGCGGATGATTGCATGGGTTTTGTCGGACGTATGGGTAATCCAGCAGTTCACCTGCTGCGGATGGTCTTGTGGTGCCCCCATAAATGAAAACACCGGCCTCGGCGAGTCGCCGGGCTGTTCTTTCAGGTTTGTAAAATCAACGCTTTTACCATCGATTCGCGGTGGCGTCCCCGTTTTCAAACGACCCACTTCAAAAGGTAGCTCGCGTAATCGTTCTGCCAGCACGATTGACGGCGGGTCGCCCGCCCGGCCACCTGCGCTCTGGGCTTCACCCATGTGAATTTTACCGCCCAGAAACGTACCGGTTGTCAATACAACGGCCGGCGCATAAAAAACCTGGCCGATACTGGTGCGACAACCCGTCACCTTGTCACCCTCAAGTATCAGATCATCAACAGCCTGTTGAAAAACACTCAAACATGTTTGGTTCTCAACCACGCGGCGTATGTACGCACGGTAAAGATTACGGTCACACTGCGCGCGGGTGGCCCGCACTGCGGGGCCCTTTGATGAATTCAAGGTGCGAAACTGAATGCCCGCTTCATCAGCAGCCCGCGCCATCACGCCGCCCAGGGCTTCAATTTCCTTGACCAAATGACCTTTACCAATACCGCCGATTGCCGGATTACAGCTCATTTGACCAATGGTCTCGATGCTGTGTGTAAGCAATAAGGTCGAGGCGCCACTGCGCGCCGCCGCAAGAGCCGCTTCGGTCCCGGCATGACCTCCACCGATCACAATTACATCAAATGTATTCATCTACTTCTCAATTACGCATTGACCAGGACGGCCCATAAGCCGTCAGGAATCGCGCATTGTACTGAAAATCAAGGGAAAGTGTAGTATTCACTCGCTGTTTTGCAATTCTTTGGCCAGTGCCGGAGGCCATTTTACAAAAACATGATCCTGACCAACGTCCTTCCAGGCCGCCCGGTTATAGATGATCTACTGTAGTCCGCGCCGCCTGCTGCTTGTTACCCAAGTAACCCCCTAATCACGTCGCTGGCGGCGGGATGATTTATTGCTT
>CALJWY010000249.1 GCA_937974465.1 uncultured Lysobacterales bacterium
TTGGCTTCAAAGTGGAAGGGCTTGGTGACAACCGCAACGGTCAGGATTCCAAGCTCCTTGGCAGCCTGCGCGATCACCGGTGCTGCACCGGTGCCGGTTCCCCCGCCCATCCCGGCAGTGATAAATACCATGTCGGCGCCTTCGATCATCTCGATGATCCGGTCACGGTCTTCGAGGGCCGCCTGCCGGCCGACTTCCGGGTTTGCCCCCGCGCCGAGGCCCTTGGTAACACTGGAACCTATCTGCAACAGGGTGCGGCCCTTAAATTTTCTAAGCGCCTGTGCATCCGTGTTGGCTGCAATAAACTCCACGCCTTCAATACTTGCGTCGATCATCTGGGATACCGCGTTGCCGCCGCCCCCGCCTACACCTATGACTTTTATTTCTGCACTGGGTGTATAGTTTTCCACCAATTCAAACATTTTTATAGCTCCTCTCGCTCGCCGTTAAAGTACTCGTTTTGCCCCGGGTGATCGTTTAAAAACGATTCTTGCTCTTGGCATTGCTGCCTGGACTTAACGAAACCCATTTATTGTTTAACTACATCGGGTTGGTTTGTATCCCCATCCCACTTTTAAAACTCTCCCCGGAACCAGCTCTGAATCCTGGACAGCAATGTATCGCCACCCCCGGAAACAGACAGGTTGCGGCTACTGTCCGCCTGGCTGCCATACAGCAGTAAGCCGACACCGGTTGCATGCACCGGGTTTGAAACCACGTCTGAAAGACCGGTTACGTATTGCGGTGTCGCCAGCCTGACCGGCATATGAAAAATTTCCTCCGCCAGGTCAACCGCGCCTTCCATCTTTGCCGCACCACCGGTCAATACCATTCCTGATGCGACCATGTTTTCAAAACCGCTTCTGCGCAACTCACTCAAAATCAGCGTATAAAGCTCGCGGTAACGTGCCTCTACCACCTGCGCCAGGGTCTGCCTGGCCAGTTGACGTGAGGTGCGGTCTCCAACGCTGGGAACCCGGATGCTCTCATCACTGCCCGCGAGTTGTTCCAGCGCACATGCATATTTGATTTTTATGTCTTCGGCATGTTGTGTCGGCGTGCGCAGGGCAACCGCAATGTCATTGGTCACCTGGTCACCGGCAATCGGTATGCAGGCAGTGTGCCGGATGGCGCCATCGGAAAACACCGCGATATCGGTGGTACCCGCGCCAATATCCACCAAACAGACACCCAGGGCCTTCTCATCTTCGCTTAAAGCCGCATAACTGGCCGCCAATGGCTGCATGATCAGTTCATCGACGGAAAGGCCACAGCGGGCCACACACTTGCCCAGGTTCTGCGTGGCGCTCAATGCCGCGGTCACAACATGCACATGGGCTTCAAGCCGGACACCGGCCATACCAATGGGCTGGCGGATTCCGTCCTGGTTGTCGAGCACATATTCCTGCGGCAACACGTGGAGGATTTTCTGATCCGCGGCAACGGGTACCGCACGTGCAGCCTCGAGAACCCGTTCCACGTCACCTTCACTGACTTCCCGGTCCTTGATGGCGACCGTGCCGTCTGAATTCATACTGCGGAGGTGATTGCCCGAGATACCGGCAAATACCGAGTGAATTTCGCAGCCCGCCATTAATTCCGCCTCTTCAACAGCGCGTTGAATCGCCTGCTCCGTGGATGTCATATCCACCACCACGCCGCGCCTGAGCCCGCGTGAGGGATGAGATCCCAGCCCGATCACCTCGACAGAGCCGTCCGCCTGCAACTCACCCACGATCGCAACGATCTTGGATGTACCGATGTCCAGTCCTACGACCAGAGATTTTTCAGCTTTCTTCGCCATAATTCCCCGCAATAGCGTCTACATTTTGTGGCCACAACACGGCAAACCCATTGGTGTACCGCAGATCCACGCTGACAGGTGGCATCTCTTGCCCCTGCATCAGGCCGGCCCAGGTGGAAACCAGCATGTCCAGGCTTTCAGACACATCACCCTTGCCAAATTTAACCTCGGTGCCACCGCTCAAGCGCGCCGACCAGGAACCGCGCGGGTCCAGGGTCAGGCGTTCAATCTGTTGCCCGATCAAACCCAGTTTGTCATCGAATTTCTGCCAATTTTCAAACACCAGGTCCAACTGGCTTTCCGGGCTTTCCAACCACGGCAATCCCTGGATTTCGTCAGCGGAAGGCACCTTGAACCTGTCTCCGTTTGCATCCAGCAGGTATCCGTTTACCCAATGCACCACCGGTGCATGCTCGTGAATGATTACCTGAATCGTATCCGGCCAGCTCTTTTGTACACTCACGTTGGCAACCCAGGGCATCTCACTGACCTTTTCCCGCATGCCATTGGAATCAACCGTAAAGAAGCTGCCATTCACCAGCGGTGTGAGGCCTGCCCTGACCTGCTCGGCGCTGACACGTTCAAATGCCCCGTCAATTTCAAGCCAGCGAATCGGCCAGCGTTCCTGTGCAACCATGCCCGAGTAAACCCAGGCCACCCCTGCTGCTGCCAGTAAAAACAACAGCAGCGTAAAGGCAACGCCGGCACTGAAACCGCTCATTCCCTGCCTTACAACCTGTCTATTGGCATTCATTACAGGCTGCTCTCCAGTATTCTCCATACCAACTCGTCAAAGTCGATGCCAATTTGGGCGGCGGCTTGTGGAACGAGGCTGTGATCGGTCATGCCCGGGGTTGTATTGACCTCGAGAAACCATGCTTTTCCGGCATGGTCCATGATGAAATCCACCCTGCCCCATCCTGAACAATCCAATGAATGAAAGGCCGCCAGGGCGCGGGCCTGCATATCTGCTTCGACATCTTCGGGTAACCCGCAGGGACAAAAATACTGCGTGTCATCCGATTCATACTTTGCGGTGTAATCATAAAATTCGCGTGGCGTTTCAATGCGGATCAACGGCAGGGCAATGTCGCCGACGATTCCTGCAAAATATTCACTGCCTCTTATTTCTGGCTCAACAATGACATCCTCACTGTATTGGCGTGCCAATGAGATAGCAGCGGGAATTTCACGGGCATCACTCACCCTGGAGATTCCAATGCTGGAGCCAAGACCGGCCGGTTTCACAAACAACGGCATGCCCCACTGCTCAACAGCCTTTTCAGGCAATTCATCACCCGGCTCAAGCAACTTGAATGGAGGCGTGCAAATGCGACGCCGCTGCCAGACCCACTTTGACCTGACCTTGTCCATGCTCAAGGCAGATCCAAGCAGGCCCGTGCCTGTAATCGGAATACCCATTAATTGCAGCGCGCCCTGTATGGTTCCGTCTTCTCCACCGGGGCCATGAACGAGGTTGAACACCCGGTCGACGCGGCCAGCACGGATTGCTTCAAACAACGCTGCACTGCCATCAAATAACTCGGTTTCAACCTGCTTGCGTTGCAGTGCGGCCAGCACGGCCTTGCCGCCATTCAGGGAAACTTCTCGCTCGGCGCTGTCACCACCAACCAGCAGGCCTACCTTGCCAAAGCTGCGGGGATCATTGACTCGCATGGCTGTGATCTGTGTCATGCCGGGGCCTCCAGGGCAAATCCGGATTCACGCAGCTTTTGCGCTAGCTGCCCAATGTCTCCTGCGCCCAGCATCAGCACCAGGTCACCGTCGCGGAGAATATCCGGTAATGCACTGGGTAGCTCATGAATATCGGGGATCAACACAGGGTTGACCTTGCCGCGAACCCTAATGGACTGGCACAGGGCAGCGCTGTTAATACCTTCGATGCTGGACTCACCGGCGGAATACACATCCGTCAAAACCACGATGTCCGCCGTCGAGAGCACCAGGCTGAATTCATCAAAAAGCTCTGCGGTCCTGGTGTACCGGTGTGGCTGAAACACAGCCACCAGGCGCTTCTCGGGCCAACCCGCTCGCGCCGCTTCGATGGTTGCGGCAAGCTCGGACGGATGATGACCATAATCCTCGATAACCCTTACCTGTCCGTCGCCTATCGACAACTCTCCAACCTCGGCAAACCGCCGGCCAACACCCTTGAATTCACGCAGGCAAGCAACCACGCCGTCAACCTCAATACCGATTTCCCAGGCAATCGCAATTGCGCCAAGGGCGTTACGGACATTGTGCAGGCCGGGAAGGTTGATGGTGACTTCAACAGGCTCGGATGGTTCTGGCAGAATGACCTTGAAAGACATATTTCGTCCTTCCTGTCGTATATCCACGGCCCGGATATCCGCCGATTCTGATAGCCCAAATGTAACCACGGCGCGGGTGACATGCGGCACCAGTGCCTGCACTTCCTCATCGTCGATACACAATATGGCCGCGCCATAGAATGGCAAATGCTGCAGGAACTCGAGGAAGGCCTTTTTAAGATTCTCAAAGCTGCCTTCGTAGCTTTCAAGGTGATCACGATCGATGTTGGTGATCAATGCGATGGTTGGCTGCAACAACAGGAAAGAACCATCGCTTTCGTCCGCTTCTGCGAGCAGGTACTGACCCTGACCAAGGCGCGCGTTACTGCCCCAGGCGTTGACCACTCCGCCAATTACAAAGGTGGGGTCAACACCCGCTTCGGCGAGTACGCTCGCCGCCAAGCTGGTGGTGGTGGTTTTGCCGTGAGTACCGGCAACGGCGATACCACGTTTAAATCGCATCAGCTCTGCCAGCATCTCCGCTCTTGGTACCACCGGAATCCTGGCGTCCCTGGCTGCGGCAACTTCCGGGTTATCGGCAGGTATCGCAGTGGAGGCCACCAATACGTCCACACCGCCAACCTGTTCGGCCTTGTGACCGATAAATATCTTTGCCCCCAGGCTTCTGAGGTGTTTCGTGGTCCTGGATTCCTGCAAGTCAGAACCACTGACATCAAAACCCTGGTTGACCAGGACTTCGGCGATCCCATTCATACCGACGCCGCCGATACCCACAAAATGTACCCGCCGGATACGTCGCATGGGTTGTAAGTGGCCGCTGTGCGTTGTCATGTTTGCACCCATTCACTGCAGGCTTCAACCACCTTTTGCGCGGCATCGGGCAGAGCCATGCGTCGCGCTGCATTCGCCATGGTGATTAACTTGCCACGATCAGATAACAATGGCTCCAGGACAGACGCCAGCTTTTTGGGCTCAAGCGTGTTTTGCGGCATTATGATCGCCGCGTTGGCAGCGGACAGATACTCGGCATTGCGTGTCTGATGATCATCCACTGCATATGCATACGGCACCAGGACTGACGCCACGCCAACGGCAGCAAGCTCCGCAACCGTCAACGCCCCGGACCTGCAAATAACCAGGTCTGCCCATCCATAGGCATCGGCCATGTCCTTTATAAACGGCTGTATGTCGGCATTCACACCTGCCGAGACATAAGCTTCGCGTGCTTCGTCGACCCGTTTTGCGCCAGCCTGGTGCCGGATTTCAAAACCGGAATCATTGGAAAGTAGTCCAAACGCTGCGGGAATCGTTTCGTTCAAAATCTTGGCCCCCTGGCTTCCACCGGTTACCAGCACCCTGATTGGGCCTTCCCTTCCTGCCAGGCGTTCTTGCGGTGCCGCAATGGCGGCCAGTTCTTCACGCACCGGGTTGCCACTGTCCAACGGGTTTTTTTCGCCAGGGAAAGTCCCCGGGAAACCCTGCAGTATTTTGCGTGAGAAACGTGCCAGAACACGATTGGTCAAACCGGGAATACGATTTTGCTCGTGCACCAATAGCGGAATTCCCTTGGTCCATGCAGCGATACCACCCGGTGCTGCCGCATAACCGCCAAAACTCACGGCGCAGCCCGGTCGGTTGGCATCGAGTAATTTTCTGGCCTGCCAAACGGCACGCAACAGCATCAGCGGCATCCGTATCCAACGCATCACGCCTTTCCCGCGCAGGCCTGCAATGGTAACCAGGTCCAGTTCAATGCCGGCCTCGGGTACGGATTGTGCTTCCATTCCACCCTCGGCGCCAAGCCAGCGTACCGGTATATTTTTTTGTTTGAGAACATTCGCAACCGCAAGACCCGGAAATATGTGGCCGCCGGTTCCGCCCGCCATAATCAATACGCCCTGGCCGGATCGCTTCATCGACCGGCCCTCGCCTTATTGGCAACACGGGTGACTTTCAGCGGCGCATCACGATCCAGCTCATAACGAATTCTGAAAATAATCCCCAGCGCCAGGAAGGTCATCAACACACTGCTGCCGCCGGAACTGATCAATGGCAGGGTCAGACCCTTGGTTGGCAGAACCCCGAGGTTTACACCAATGCTCACCAGGGCCTGCAAACCAATCCACAAGCCGATACCGTAAGCAACATTACCTGCAAAAGGCCGTTCAGCCCGGTGCGCCATCAGGCCAATGATCATGATGCGCGTCACCAGAAGCATGAACAGGGTCAGGATAAACACCACGCCCACCAGGCCGAACTCCTCGGCCAGCACTGCGAATATAAAATCGGTGTGCGCCTCGGGCAGGTAAAATAACTTCTGAATACTGGCACCCAGGCCAACCCCAAACACCTCGCCGCGGCCGACTGCAATCAGGGCCTGGGTCAATTGGAAACCACTGTTAAAGGGATCTTCCCATGGGTTCATGAAGCTGACGATTCGTCTGAGCCTGTAGGGTTCCATTGCTGCATAGCCAAACACCGGCAAAGCCAGGGCGCCCAAAACAAAAAGATGACGCCAGGCTGCGCCCGCCAGCCATACCATGCCGCCAACGATTGCCGTGATCACGGCCGCACTGCCCATATCCGGTTGCGCCAGCAGGATCACGGTCAACATCGCTGCCAGCAGTAGCGGTTTGAGGGTGTCAAAGAAGCGTATTTTGACCATATCCGCCTTGCGCACCAGGTAACCGGCCATATAAATGATCACCATGATCTTGACCGCTTCCACCACCTGGAAATTCACAAAACCCAGCGATATCCAACGCGCACTGCCATTGACGCTACGGCCAATTCCCG
The DNA here is from genome assembly GCA_937974465.1 of uncultured Lysobacterales bacterium. Classification (GTDB taxonomy): domain Bacteria; phylum Pseudomonadota; class Gammaproteobacteria; order Xanthomonadales; family SZUA-36; genus SZUA-36. The sequence goes on from CALJWY010000249.1 coordinate 6,895, forward strand.
GAATAAATACCAGCAACAACACCAGCGCAGATACCCACATAAGTGGCCGGCTGATGCGTTTAAGAAAGGCGACCGGAATGACGCGGAATGTAGCCGCGAGGAATACGCCCAGGATGACATAAATGATGTGCCGTACGAGGTAATGATAGGTACTCACACCGTGGCTCTCTGCAATCGCGATCGACGAAGAGCCAACCATGACCAGGCCCGCCGCAACCAGCAACAACACGGGCACCAGTAACCAGCCGTCAACCGGCATTGACTGATTCAGCTGGTAACCGCGGTGTGCCTGTTGTTTGCCTGCTTTCTTTCTCATCGTATCTTCAGGGTCGCTAGACCGGCCAGAACAAGAATCACGGAGATAATCCAAAACCGCACGATCACACGCGGCTCCGGCCATCCTTTCAATTCAAAATGGTGATGGATCGGCGCCATGCGGAATATCCTGCGTCCGGTGAGCTTGAATGACGCCACCTGCAATATGACCGAAACCGTCTCCATCACGAACACACCTGCCATCAGCGTGAAAACAAGTTCCTGGCGCACGATTACCGCGATCAATCCAAGCGCTGCACCCATGGCGAGCGCACCGATATCGCCCATGAACACCTGCGCCGGATAGGTGTTGAACCAAAGGAATCCGAGACCGGCACCTGCAAGTGCTCCGCAAAAAATGGTTAGCTCCCCTGCGCCGGCCACGTAAGGGATGGCCAGGTATTCCGAAAAAACGGAATGGCCGGTCACATAGGCAAATATCCCCAGTGCAACAGCCAGGAATACGGCAGGCATGATGGCCAGCCCATCGAGGCCGTCTGTCAGGTTGACTGCATTGGAGTAACCCACGATAAAAAAGTACGTGACCAACACATAGGCCGAGCCCAGCGGGATAACAATCCCTTTGAAGAAGGGGACGATCATTTCCGTTTCTGCCGGTGATTGAGCAGTGCTGTACAGGTAAATGGCTGCACTTAGGCCAACAATCGATTGAAGCAGGTATTTCCAGCGCGCAGCCAGGCCGGCTGAATCCTGTAAAACCAACTTTTTATAATCATCCAGCCAGCCAATCAGGCCAAATGCCAGGGTGACCAACAATACCGTCCAGATGTAGCGATTATTCAAATCAGACCACAGTAGCGTGGACACCACGATGGAGAACAAAATCAACGCGCCACCCATGGTAGGTGTACCGGCTTTTGAGAAATGTGACTCCGGCCCAAGCTTCCTGATTGGTTGACGCACCTGTTTTTTAACCAGCCGGCGAATAAATGAGGGACCCAATACCAGTGATATCGCCAGGGCCGTCAGGGCACCGAGGATACCGCGCAGTGTAATGTAGGCAAAAACATTGAAGTCCGGGTTTATTGTTGCCAGCCAGCTAAACAGTTCAAGTAACATCAGCCACTCACCTCGAGCACTTCATGTCCATTAGAAATGGCGTTAACCACGTGCTCCATACCCATCGAGCGTGAGCCTTTGACAAGGCAGGCCACACCCGGCTTAAGCTCCAGGCGTAAAGCGTCAATCAACTCCTGCTTGTCATCGAAGTGGGCAGCCATATCGCCAAAGGCATCAACCGTGGCGGTGCTTGCCTCACCGAGCGCAAAAACCCTTCTGACACCAAGCGAGCGCGCCGCATCACCCAGCTCAGCGTGCATCTTGCGGCTGTCTGCACCCAGCTCTTTCATATCGCCAAGCACCAGCCATGGCTCCCCGGGCTGGCTGGCAAGCACTTGCAATGCCGCGTATAACGATGCCGGGTTGGCATTGTAGGTGTCATCGATAACAGTCCAGCCCGATTTAGATGACACCAGGCTCAAACGACCGGGAACCGGCTGCACGGATTCGAGTCCGGCCTTGATATCAGACAGTGGTATATCAAGAGCCAGGCAGACTCCGGTGGCCGCCATTGCATTGGCCAGGTTGTGTGCGCCGGGCAACGGGAGTTTTAATGAAAACTCGCCAAGCGGTGTAATGACAACATCTTCATCCGGCGTTTGCCGTAAACGGATATGCTGATCTTCATCACCATTGAAGTAATAAACGGTGTTTGCCTTGTTGAGGCTTTCCCATAAGCCTACCCAAGGCTCAGCGGCGTTCATGATCGCCACACCATCGCCCGGTAGCGATTGGTATAACTCACCCTTGGTGCGTGCTACGCCTTCCTCGGTCACAAATCCTTGTAAATGGGCCGGGCCGATATTGGTAATGACCCCAATCTCCGGTTTTGCTATTCCAGCCAGGTAGGCGATATCCCCGGGATTACTGGCGCCCATTTCAATGACCGCATAATCATGC
>CALJWY010000250.1 GCA_937974465.1 uncultured Lysobacterales bacterium
GGGAAATCGAACAGGCCAAACTCATTGCGCTCAATGAGGACCTGTCCACTGAGCCATCAAATTCGCTGGGGAGGCACAATCGGTATGAAACACTGCTGTATCGGGATCTCTCTCAAGTACCGGAAGTGGCCGCACGAATCCGCGCCAGACAAGCCGAATTTGCCGTACTGAGAAGTGACGTTGAAACCATGATGCTAAAACCGGAGTGGAACCGATGAAGCCGGTTACAACAGCAACCGCAAGAGCCGCGAAGCTCTGCGCCTGCCTACACTCATTCAGCGAGGGTTTGAATGAGTCTTTTTAACGAATTAAAACGCCGCAACGTGTTCCGCGTCGGCATCGCTTACACGGTGGCCACGTGGCTGCTGATACAGGTAACTGATACAGTTTTCCCCCGCATCGGTTTACCTGATTCAGCCGTCACGCTGGTCATCGCTTTATTGGCTATCGGCTTTATCCCCGCGCTGATCTTTGCCTGTGCCTTTGAAATGACCCCGGAAGGTCTCAAACGCGAAAAAGATATTGATCGCTCGCAGTCTATCACGCCAGAGACAGGTAAAAACCTCAACCGCATGATCATTGGGGGGTTGGCATTGGTCATCGTGGTCATGGCTATAGAACGAACCTGGTTTGCAGGCCAGGATGAAGAGTTAAGTGGTAAACAGACGGTGTCTGAGGTCGCAATCGAATCCAGCACGGAGCAGGACTCTGCAGCGAAGCCTGTTGAACTCCAGGACCAGGCTGCGGATGAGCGGGAATCCGTTGCGGTACTGCCCTTCGTCTCAATGAGCAGCGGTGAGGATGACGGCTACTTTGCCGATGGCTTGACCGAGGAAATTCTGAATTCATTGGCACGCCTGCCGGAACTGTTGGTCACGGCGCGCACTTCCTCTTTCCATTTCAAAGGCAAGGACCTTCCCATTCCCGAGATTGCGGCGGCGCTCGGTGTCGACCACGTGGTGGAAGGCTCGGTTCGACGCGCAGGAGAGGAGGTGCGAATTACTGCCCAGTTGATCCGTGCAGATGATGGCTTTCACCTCTGGTCGAATACCTACGACCGAACGCTCGAGGACGTTTTTGAGGTGCAGGAGGATATCGCGGAAAACATAGCCGGTACCCTCAATGTTGTACTCAATGAGGACAACCGGCAAAGAATGCGTGATGCCCGTATCAATGACGTTGAAGCCTTTATTGTCTACCAGAAAGCCATTGAGGCCTTTGGAAGTGCCCACAGCACCGGCAACCCTGGTTTGCACCTGGAAGATGCCAACATGTGGTTTGACCAGGCGCTCGAAATCGTACCTGATCTCATCAACGCCTTGTATTTGCGCACCGACCTGTTTGGACACAAGCTATATTCAAATGCATCCAATCTACAAGCTTTCTCCAATGCCGAACTGCGTGAGGCCTTGTCCGAGATATATGCCAGCCTCGACAAAGCCTGGCTATCCGCAGACAGTGCCGCCCAACGCGCCATCCTGGACGCTGAGCGAACCATGTTCACTGAAAACTGGAGCGAAATGGGCGCCAAACTGGACAAGGCTTTTGAGAAAAGTGAATGCATGCCACTGAACTGGTTACCCGCCTTGGCAGCACCTAACGGCTGGGCATCACAGGCTGCTGCATTTGAGCGTGACCTGGTGCGCTGTGATCCCTTAAGGGCATTGCCGGCGGTCATGCATGTTAACTGGGAAATCTGGAACGGAAATGCTGAACAAGCTGTAGATTTTGCAGATAATTATTTACGCGCCCAAGGATTCAACCCGTGGCTGGACGATGGCCGTTTCCAGGCCTTACTATCCTCCGGCCGGTACAAAAACGATACCAGCGTATTCGACCCAAATCCGAATGGCAGTGTGTTTGAATTGCCCCGATCCATTTACGTACACGCAAAAAATAACGAAATCGAAACCGCCAGGGAAATCCTGGACAATTGGCTTTCTGACAACACGGCCAGCGATTTGGCGATGTTGCATATTGAAGCCGTGCTGGGTAACCGTGAAGCTGCCAATCACTATGCAGGACTGATCGATGCCAGGCTCGGCGGCAGCTTGGTACTCATTCAAGGCATCCAGGGATGTTACTGCGGCGCACCGTTTGACCTGGAGCACACACCAACCTTTAAAAAACGTATTGACGAAGCCGGGTTTAAGTGGCCGCCATTTGATCCAACGCAATATCCGGCCAAGGACTGGTAATGAATTTTATAAGTGAATTACAACGCCGCAACGTATTCCGGGTAGGTTTTGCCTATGCCGTGGTCGGCTGGCTGGTAGCGCAGGTAGCCGACCTGGCGTTGGAGAGTTTTGGTGCGCCCGACTGGGTAATGAAGACCGCCCTGTTTTTCATGGTGGTTGGCTTTGTGCTGTCACTGTTTATCGCCTGGGCCTACGAACTGACACCCGAGGGCATCAAGCGCGCTGAAGATGTTGATCCCAACGCATCTATTACTCAACAGACCGGGCGTAAACTGGATCGCCTTGTGATCGTTATATTATTCCTGGCTGTCAGCCTATTGGTATTTGATCGCTATCGCGACAAGCCAGTGCCCACGACACCACCACCGCAAAATAGCGTCGCTGAACAGGTATCGGAAGCAAGCCCGGGGGTCACGGAGCAGACAAAACCTGATAACAAGGCAGCTGAGATGTCTGACGAGCCTTCGGTGGCTGTCCTGCCCTTTGTCAATATGAGCTCTGATCCGGAGCAGGAATATTTCTCCGATGGTATTTCAGAGGAAATACTCAATGTACTGACCCGCATTCCCAATCTGAAGGTGGCGGCGCGCACCTCATCATTCCAATTCAAGGGCAAGAATCTCGACATCGCTGATATCGGTCAACGGCTACAGGTCAATCATCTGCTGGAAGGCAGTGTCAGGAAATCAGGCAACACCCTTAGGGTTACCGCACAGCTGGTCGAAACCAATACAGGATTCCACCTCTGGTCAGAAACCTATGACCGAAAACTGGAAGATGTTTTTGCTATCCAGGATGAGATTGCCGCGGCGATCGCCACCAACCTGCGAACCCTGTTTGCCGATCAAGCTGCTGTCATTAGCACACCGGTGGATATGAAAGCATATGAACTCTATCTGCGTGGGCGCGGACTGGTAGCCACGCGAATACCGGCTGAAATGCACGAGGGTATGGGCTATCTCAAACAGGCACTTGAAATCGAACCGGAATATCCATCCGCCATGGCGACACTCGCAAAAGCTAACGTCTTGCTGCCATTTTTCTCTACCGCTCCGGTCAGAGAGTCACGGGAGCAGGCTCGTGAGCTTGCCCTGAAAGCACTGGAAATTGACGCGCAAAATGTAGAAGCTCTTGCCGTGCTTGGTTTGGTTTATAACGAATTTGATATTGATCCGGGCAAATCAATTGAGCTGCTTGAAAAAGCGGTAACACTAAATCCGGGTAGTGTTGTTGCAAATAATTTTCTCGGTGATGTGTACTTTCGTATCGCTGACCTTGACAAGGCATTGAAGTACGAACAGCGGGCCGCTGAATTGGACCCATTGGGGCCGGTTCATTTAACCGACCTGGCCAGCATCAGCCTGTTACAGGGTGACTACCAGGGTGCCTTGCGCTTAGCCAACCGGGCATTGGCATTGGATTCTACATTTCTTCACGCACTTATAGCGCAAACCCAGGTCTACTATTTTTTGGGCGATACAGAACAAATTAAGCGTGTCATAAAGGTGCTGGAAACCTTACCTGACGTCGATCCCGGCCGTATTGAGAATGTCCGCAATCTTCAGGCTTTGGCAGAGGGCAAAAGGGAGTCGGCAAAGCTATCCCTGCAGAAAAATGCCCAGCCAGAAAACGCGAAAGGGGGATTTGTTTATGTCGCACAGCAGGCAATCCAGCTGGGAGATTTTGACACCGCCGGTCAAATGTTACTGAAAGCGCTTGACGAAAAGGACGGCA
>CALJWY010000251.1 GCA_937974465.1 uncultured Lysobacterales bacterium
GACCCGCTCATCGTGTTCCGGCTGTAGCTGGATCGCGTCGAGGATAATGTTGCCGGCATCACCGGCCACCAGGGCATCCAGGTCGGCAAGATCCAGGCCTGCAAAAGGTGCACGCAATATACTTAGCCAGGCGAGACGATCAGCAGGCTGGGTTAAGGCGAGGGTCAGGGACACCAGGTCCTTGATGAGACCGGTATCCGCAAGACGCGTAAAGTTGACGGCCTGGTAGCGGAAACGGGCGTTCTCCTGTTTCAGTGAATCCAGCTTTGACAGGATGGTCCTGGCATGGGCCCGCGACCGAACCAGGATTGCGGTGGTTTCCCTGGCTTCAGACTGCTGGATTGCAGCGATGACATGATCGGCTTCCTGTTCATCATCCCGCTCTGCAAGAATTTGTATACTGACCGATCCATCACCCGGTGCCTCCGGCCTTGTTTGCGCCCGGCTATAACTTACCGCCCCCATGACCGGATCATCCTGAGACGGCATGACCACTGGAAAAGTCTGATTTACCCAGTCAACCACGGGTTTGGTTGAGCGGAAGTTGACAGATAACTGCAGGGGCATCGGCTGAATATGATCAAATAACTCACCCAGCCAGGCCTTGATAAACAGGCTGACTTCCGCTTTGCGAAAACGGTATATGGATTGCATTGGGTCACCGACAAGAAACAGCGTTCGGCCATCGCCATCGACCCACCCCGCGGTAAGCTTATCCAGCAGGCGGATCTGGCTATGCGAAGTATCCTGAAACTCATCCACCAGCAAATGCTGAATCCGGTAATCCAGGCGGAGCGCCAGGTCACTGGGAGCGTCTTCAGAACCAAGCGCCTCAATGGCGCGGTTGGTGATCTCGCCAAAATCCATCTCCCCGCTTTCCGCCATCACCACGATCCAGTTCTTGGCTGCCGTCAGCAATATGCGCATCAGGGACTCGAGCGACTCCCAGGCCTCATCCGGATAACCGGGGCTGGGAAGTGACTGAATCGTGTTGAACAGTTCCAGCAGGGCAATATCTTCAGCACAGCTTTCAAGTAGTGTTTTGAAGTCTTCCTTGATGCGGGCGCGACGCTCTTTTTCCTCTCCTGAGGCAGTCGAGGGTGCCGGAAAACCAGCCTTGGTAGCGGGTGCCGATTTGCGTATCCCGCCGGCCTTTGTCAGCAGCATGCCGAGCATGGTTTTCCAATGCGGCAGTGCTTCAGCCGTGGCCGGTAAATCGATGGCCACACAATCAACACCCCCACTGATATTTAACAAATCGGTAAGCTCATCCGTGTTATCAGCATTATTCGAGATTGCGTAACGATAAAAGCGCGGTAATTCACGCAACAGGTTGACGGGAGTAAGTCGCCGCGCATTCTGAAGCTCGATCTCGACAAGGACACACAAGGACTCTTCCATCCCCTGGCGGTCAAACCCGTCTTCGGTCCGTGACCGCATAAGATGGGGCATCCATTGTTCCCGGCTTGCCAACATCCCGGTGAGCAGCTCCAACAGGCGGTCATACTGGTTGTCATAACGGTCCAGGATACGGATTACATCGCTTTGCAGTGGGTCCCGCGCATCTTCAATGACAGCCAGTGTTTGCATGGCTGCGCTGCGATACAAGGCATCCGCATCAACCGCGATTTGCTGACCGCCACCCAATCCGGACAGCACCGGCAGTTGCCGGGCGAGTTCACTGCAAAGACTATCAATGGTCCGGATACGCAGGCGGCTGGGCTGCTCGAGAAGATTCCAGCCCTTTACGGCATCATTCTCCAGTACCGCCACGGCGAGATCGCGGCTTAGCTGTTCATGTTCTGCCAGGGTTTCAGTCTCATCAGGCGCTGTTAAATGTTTTGCCGCAGCCTGCAATCGACCCACCAGGCGATGGTTCATTTCAGCCGCTGCCTTGCGGGTAAAGGTAATGGCAACGACCTCTTCCGGATTTTCAACATGGGCCAGCAAGCCCAGCATACGCTGGGTAAGAAGTTCAGTTTTACCTGAACCAGCCGGTGCCTGGACGATATAGGAGTTGCTCAGGTCACGCCCAAGCTGCCGTTGTTGCCAGTCTGCAGGGCGGTTCATACGGGTGGTTCCAGCTGTTTTTTCTGCATATTCTCCAATTCACCGATACGGCACAGTGACTGCAGATCACAATAGCTATTGCTGCAGGTTTTGCTGCCATTCTTGGGGTCAATGGCTGCTTTACCTGCCAGGAAACCCGCCATCAGTTGATGTAACACCTGGCGCCAGGTGTCAATGGTTTCCGGCATATTGATGCCGGCTTCAATGAGTTCGCGGGTGTCATTTCGGACCGGTGGCGGTAAACCGGGCACCAGGCCTTCACCTTTAACCACGCCCTTAAACAGGCAACCGTCATCGCGGAGAATTCCAAACACCACGGCAGCGGGGGTTTGACTTGCGCTGATTGCATACAGTGGTAGCTGGGGATCTTCGGGTCGCTGGCCAAACCATTTTTTTGGCTCAACTTTGCCGGTTTTATAATCGATGATGATTTCATCTCCAGACGCCAGGCGATCTACCCTGTCAATAAACAGACGCACCGGCTGTCCAAGGATTTCAGGTTTTACCTCCTGCTCAAAACCGATGACCTCAAAGGGCTCACGTTCTTTTTCCAGGGCCAGGAACTCCATCACATGACGGTAGACCCGCTGCGCTTCAACCTGACGAAAAGCCGGGCGCTGGTCAAGCCCCCGGTCTTCTCCGGTTACATTATCCACATGCTTACGAACTCTTTCCTGCAGCGCGTCATCAGTCAACTGCAGCAGGTTTTCCTGGCTGCGGGTCTCTATCCAGAAGTGTTCCAGAACACTGTGAACCAGGCTGCCATGTAACATGGCGCTGATGCCGTCAACCGGGGTTTCGAGGCCGTCGGCGCCAAGCCGGTTCGAGGCAAAAGCACGGAATGGGCACAGGGCCTGATTTTTGAGTATGGAGCTACCGCCGCGTGTGGTTGGGTGCTTCAGTTTGCCCGGCATTTTTAATCGACCAACTGAAGGTTTATCAGCCCCGGCAATGGTGTCACGCCAGTTGTCTGCCAGCCACGCGGGCGGGGCGTCGCCTGGCGTATCTTCGCCAAGCACCCGGATGTCATCACGCAGCAACAACGGGCTTGGTAAGCTGCGTTCACCATCAAGTTGGCCGGGGTAGCTGAACACGCAGTCCGGCGCAGTTTCCAACAGCCTGTTGGTTATGGTTCGAGCGACAGCCAGTTCGCGTTGCGGGGTTGCATGGGGTGATTGGGCCTCGGTTTGCAGTTGACCGGGAATAAACGGGTTGGGTCTTGCGCTTGGTGGCCAGTTGTCATTGTGTAATCCGAGCACCCACAGATGGTCGAAACGTAAACCATTAACCTCGTACAGACCCAGCACCTGGATAGAAGCGGGCGCCGTATGGGCTTGAAATATCTTGTCCTGGCAAACCTGTTTGATCTGATGAATCGCTGACTTACGCCCCATCCCTGGCGTGGTGGCATCCAGCGAAGCCAACTCCCGCAAGGCTTCCCGCCAGGCTTGCAAGGTCTGCCAGTTTTCGCCATCTTCGCTTGGGCCGGTGCTATCACCGGGCTCATCAGACAATGGCCAGCCAAGGTTTGAAAGTAGTTGTTCAAAGGATTCCGCCCACGAGGACGCCGGTTTCAAGCCGTTGTTTTCACTGCTAAACCGGATAAGAGATTCCAGTACCAGGGCAAACACAGGGCTGTTCCAGGCTTGTGGTTCATGTTGATCTTCCGGCAACTCCCGGCGCTGGTGATCATGTGTTCTGATTTCTGTTGCCCGGTAACGGACTTCGCGCAGTTTCAGTTGGCGCGGGTATTTTTCGCGCAGGCATTTTTCCAGAAGCGCACGGCTGTTGCGCTCGATGGTCGCGCCTTTCAACCACGGGGATCGCAGAACGCGGCCGATGTCCTGAATATCGATCCTCTGCTCCAATAAGCCCAACAGGTCAAAAGCCGTTTCAATCATGGCTACTTTTGCAAGCGGTCGCCCCAACGAGATATTCCAGGGTTGGGGTTGCCTGCCGGTCAATGCAGTGCCGGGCATGAGTATGTCTTGAAGTTGCCGCTCAACAGCCTGGCGATTTTCTTTAAGGTCAGGAATGACGATTGCAATCCTGCTGCCGGGTTCCTTCTGATGCCAGTGCCGGGCCCAGCGGGCTGCTAACTGAAGCTCATCATTGCTATTCTTGCACTGTTTCAATACGGCGTTTTTATACTGGTTTTCCATGGCCAGCGCGCTGACTATGGTGCCCCGTTCAATCAAGGCAGACAGTAATGCAGCCTGGGCAGGGTTGATCTCATCAAAACCCAGCAAATCCATGCTCTCCTCAACTAGCAGCTTGTTGTTTTTCACCAGTCCGGTGAGCAGTGCGCTGCGCTCTTCAGGACTGATCCACCCCCCTTTTCGGCAACGCTTTTCGAAGGCCTTGTTCCAGGTGAAAAAGGCGCCGGTGTTTTCATTGTCATTGCCCAGCCAGGCCGGGTGATCAAGGGGGATCCTCCAGTCAAAGACCAATTGACGTGTATCCTTTAACTGGCCGGCCAGCGATTCGGGTCGCAGCAGCCGGTCTGAAATCGATTCATTCTTCAGGGTGATTTCCCAAAGATTTGACAATTGCCTGTCACCGGGTACGGCGCGATCAGTCCCGGCCAGGCCCTGTAATGATGCAGATTCCCAAAAAGTATTCAGCCATTGCCTCCAGGAGATAATATCCGGGCTGCGCCACTGGCTATCACCCTGCCTGATACGCCACTGGTTGTACTCTCCGGCCAGGATCCTGGACAAGCGGCTATTGGCGGTGACCAGCTTCCGGCCTAGCCGCAGGCGCTCAAAGAGGGCCTCATGATCAAGTGTTTGAGACAAAAGCCCCTCTATTTGAGTTGAAAGGTCTGCTTTGGAAATTGTCATGGGGATATCATACTGCTTAGGTTCTCATAAGCTGAGACTGATTGACCAAAAATGGGAAATTATTTGCAGTTGGGCTTACAAAAAGAGCCCGGTACAGGCTTCCAGCAGCGAGGCGATAAACTAACATTAAGGTATGGCGGCCTGGATTTGAACGCTTGAATATTTGATGATGGCCTTTTTTTACTACATACAATCACTCAATCACACCTGCGCAAGGGTTGTGGCGTTGCTCACGGCCACGCTCATCCTGGGGGCATGCGCCTATCAACGACCAACCAACCTGAATCCGCCCCGCTTGCAGTATGACGGTCCAGCGATGCAGGTAGCCGACGTTGATGTTTTGGCGCTGTCTCCTGAGATGGAAGACTTTCTGGAACGATATATCCTGATTTATTCGGACAAACATACACGGCTGACCTTATTGATGAATGCTGCCTCAGGCAACGGTATGTTGGGCTTTAATTATGATGATGCTTTCACGCTGACAGCGGCCGAAGCCTTTGAAGCGCGTGCTGGAAACTGTATAGGGTTTGCCAACATGATGATCGCTCTGTCCCGCGCCGCCGGCCTGGAGGCCAGATACCAGGAGGTTTTCAAGCAGCCTGAATGGTCATCGCGGAATGACACGGTATTACTCGTCAAACATATCAACGTTATCCTGGAGAGCGCCGGTTATACCTATGTCATGGATGTCAGTGGTCTCCGGATCAGGCCCAGCGTGCGGCGCAGACTCATCGATGATAACTATGCCAAAGCGCTGTACCTAAACAATATTGGCGTAGAATCCCTGATTGAAAACGATTTACCAACCGCCTATGCCTATATGAGCAAGGCCATAGAAACAGAGCCCTTGTTAGCAGACTCGTGGGTCAATTTAGGAGTCGTGCTGGGCCGCAATGAACAGCTCGATGATGCGGCCACGGCTTTGCAAAATGCTCTCGGTATCGATAACTATGAATATTCAGCGATGAGCAACCTGTATGAGATCTACTTGACCCAGGAAAATTTTGCAGCGGCCGCTGAACTGGAAGAAAAGGTTGAGCGTTACCGGCAAAAGAACCCGTATTACCTGTTGCAACTCAGTGAAGAGGCATTGCTTGAGGCCCGATTTGAGGAGTCAATGGAACTGCTGGAACGTGCGATCAAGAAAAAGGACAACGACCACCAGCTTTACTTTGCAATGGCAAAAACCCAGTACCTGTCGGGTGAAATCGAAGCGGCCCAGGATAGCCTTTTGCGTGCACGTGAACTGGCACCTGAAAGTATGCTTACCCATTACCACCGTCCATTGGATGAGCTGATCGCTGAACAGGCGGGCGAAAACCTTCCGGAATAGTCATATTCGATCTGCGCCGGAATTC
>CALJWY010000252.1 GCA_937974465.1 uncultured Lysobacterales bacterium
CCCTCAGTCCGGTAATTGCATCGGTATATGAGGGATTCCGTCTTCAAGAAATTCGTCACCGCAGGTTTCAAACCCCAGGGATAGATAGAAGCCTTGCAGGTAGGTTTGTGCATCCAGAAATACACCGGATGAGGGAAAATCCTGGCGCGCTTTTGCAACCGCTTGCCTTATCATCACCCTGGCGATGCCCTGTTTGCGCCATTTTTTTGAAACTGCAACACGGCCAATCCTTACCCTGGGTTCTTTTTCAAAAGGGGGCAGCAGCCTCAGGCAGGCGATGACGTCATCATCATGCTTGAGCAGTAAATGCTGCGCAATCTTGTCCAGGCCGTCCAGTTCATGGTAAATGCATGTCTGCTCCACCACGAAAATTGCTTCCCTCAGCGCCAACAGGTCGTACAGGATTTCCGGGGCCATATCCTGCAGAACGTACCAGTACCATTGCAGGTGTGGATATTGGTGGACTTCTATTTTTACGCTTTTCATAAAGGGATTATCACTTACAATAGTTTTCCAAGCAGCAATGATCGAGAGAAATCTGAACGCATGGCCCAAATTCGGCACCAATATATTCTCGTCGGTATAGAGACCGACCCCACCCGGTATCATGGCGAGCATGCCAGCAGACCAGCATTGCTAAGTCGAGTTGCAGCTGAACAAATTTTGGCGCATATCGCAGCTGACCTGACCAGCCTGTTTCCAGAGATCAGCCGTTGCGCTCTGACCATGGCCGGTGCCCTGTTTGACCAGACACAACTTTTGCAACCACAACTACCGGTTTACAGGGCGCTGGAATTGTTGCAACAGTCCGGAAACCCCGGCAGCGATTTTCAGCCACGCCTGTTGAGTATTGGCGCCAATAACGGGCAAATGCCAGTACCAACCCTGCAGCCATCTGCAAACATACCCCTCGGCCTGCTTCAAATACTGCCAATACTGGTGACCGGTGCGGTGCAGGATGTCGATCCGCTGGCCGATGAAATGGAACATCGTTTCCTCGAGCATGGCCAGCTTTCAGCGCACGCTGCAAAGGGCATAGAAGCCCACTTCGGTGTTTCTGTAACCCATGCGCGCCTGATGACAATGACCGATCTGAACGCTTTACTGCGCACGCAATTGGAACATTTCGGTTTTCTGCCTTTATGGGAGTTGCTTGATGCCGCCATCACAGACACGGATGCAGTGCTGGAGGTCAGCACGCCGCCCGGGCCCAGGTTTAAATGGCAGGATGGAGCGGTACACAGTTTTTTTGAGCCTTTTGACTGGTGGGCAAAACATGGCAGTGGCGCTGATGTTCCTTCAACTGATCAACAATTACAGTCCGCCTATGTCGATTGGACGCGGGAGTACCGCCGTTACCAGACCATGCTGAGCGCCCATGGCGTCGCTCTCAGACAATGCCTGGCCGGGTTGGAAGATGCAGCAATACCAGACACGTTCCTATTGGAAGAATCCACACTGGTCCCCGCTCCAGACAGTGCATCTGTCACCGAGCATGCGACCGATGACTTGGGAATTGTTGCAGTGACCGTGGTCAATGAAAATCGGCAAATGAATTTTTTTCCGCTTCTTGCCAGCGGGCTGAACGATGTGCATCAATTCATCCGTGACCATGGCTTTAGCGGTGACGTGGCGTATCCGGGCCGTATTTGTTATCAGCAGGAAACTCGGCAACTTGTTGCAGACACCCTGGCCCGCTAGAGCCTTGATGAATGTCGGATTATGACTCCAACGCCCTGTGTTACGTGTCTGAATCTCCGGTTCACGGGCGTGGCCTGTTTGCGCGCCGCGATATTCAGATTGGCACGTGGATCGGACACTATGACGGCCCCGAAACCAGCAACAACGGGATGCACGTTTTGTGGGTGGAAGCGGACGCAGGTGCCACCGACGAGTGGCTTGGCTATGATGGCAGCAATGAACTGCGTTTTTTGAACCATTCCAAAGCAGCCAATGCTGAATTTGACGGCCGCGATCTTTATGCACGGATTTTGATACGGGAAGGCACCGAAATCACCATCGACTACGGCGATGAGTTCGAGGCAGACTTATAAGTGGTAAAACCGACGGACTTGATACATGGCGCCCAGCACCCCATGTTATCCGTCATCTGAAAACTTTCACTTGAATACATACGGGATAACCGAAACATGACCCTAAGCGACAGCACCCGCGAGAAAATTGAAACCCTGGTACAGAATAACCGTGTCGTTCTCTTTATGAAGGGCACACCAAAATCACCCATGTGTGGTTTTTCTTCGAAAACCGTTGGTTTGCTCGACTCAATCCTCGAAGACTACGAAAGCGTCGACGTACTGGAAGATCAGGATATCCGCGAAGGCATCAAGGTCTATGGTAACTGGCCAACCATTCCACAGCTTTACATAGATGGTGAACTCGTCGGTGGGTGCGACATCATCACGGCCATGTTCAACAGCAGTGAATTACATGACATGCTCGGCGTTGAACGGCCGGACCGCACACCGCCGGAAGTTACGATTACCGACGCGGCAGCTGAGAAAATCCGCGAAGCCATGGCCGGTCATGAAGGTATCGGTCTGCATTTTTCCGTTGATGCTAGCTGGCAATCACAATTCAATGTTGCACCGGCTGAAGGTCATGAAATCAAGATCGAAGCCAACGGTATTACCATGTATTTTGACCTGGCCTCCGC